>CAIVYW010000556.1 GCA_903910205.1 uncultured Methylococcaceae bacterium
AAGACAAGCCTGGAGCCCTTTTACCGATACTTCACGGTATCCAAGATGCCTTAGGCTATATTCCAGCCGATAGTGTGCCCGCTATCGCTCAGGGACTGCATCTTTCTCGAGCCGAAGTGCATGGTGTGATTAGTTTTTATCATTATTTTCGTGATACCCCGCCAGGTAAACAAACTATACACATTTGCCGTGCCGAATCATGTCAGTCTATGGGCGGTAAGCAATTAGAACAGCATGTAAAAGATCAGTTAGGCATTGATTACCATCAGACTACGGCCGATGGTCAGTTTTCACTAGAACCTGTGTATTGTTTAGGTAATTGCGCCTGTTCGCCCGCGATACAAGTCGGTGCAGATATTTATGGCAGGGTATCGCCCCAAGGTTTTGACGCTATTATTAATGAAAAGAAGGAACTGGCATGAGTATCACTGTTTATGTACCCTGTGATTCCAGTGCCATTTCCTTAGGCGCTGATCGTATTGCGGCCGCTATCACGCAAGAGGCGCAAAAAAGAAACATCAGTATTAACTTAATCCGCAATGGTTCCAGAGGCTTATATTGGTTAGAGCCTTTAGTTGAAGTCGTTACCGATGCCGGTCGTATCGCTTATGGCCCAGTACAAGTCTCTGATGTCAGTGCGTTGTTTGATGCTGACTTTCTGCATGGCGGTCATCATGACTTAGCCTTAGGCGCTATTGAAGAACTAGCTTATCTAAAAAAACAACAGCGTTTAACCTTTGCCCGTATTGGTAAAACCGATCCTATTAGTCTTGATGATTATCTGGCTAATGACGGCTATCGTGGCTTAAGTAATGCCTTAAAGCAGTCACAAGCCGATATCGTTAAAGCGGTAACAGATTCTGGCTTACGTGGACGAGGCGGCGCAGCCTTCCCTACCGGCATTAAATGGAATACCGTTTTAAACACCGCCTCTGAACAAAAATATATCATCTGTAATGCCGATGAAGGTGATTCGGGTACCTTCTCAGATCGTATGGTCATGGAAGGCGATCCCTTTGTCTTAATTGAAGGTATGACTATTGCAGGACTTGCGGTGGGCGCTAACCAAGGCTATATCTACTTAAGAGTAGAATATCCTCATGCCCATAAAGCACTAAATGCGGCTATTGAAAAAGCCTATTTGGCCGGTTACTTAGGCGATGATATTCAAGGCAGCGGCAAAGCCTTTCATCTTGAAGTTCGTTTAGGTGCCGGTGCTTATATCTGCGGTGAAGAAACCTCCTTAATGGAAAGTTTAGAAGGTAAGCGTGGCTTGGTGCGCTTTAAACCACCCTTACCAGCTATTAGTGGTTTGTTTGGCCAACCTACCGTCGTTAATAATGTTATTTCGCTAGCGTCTGTGCCTATTATTCTTGATAAAGGTGGCGATTATTACCGTGATTTCGGTATGGGTCGTTCACGAGGTACCCTACCTTTACAATTAGCTGGCAATATTAAGCAGGCGGGCTTGGTTGAATTAGCCTTTGGCTTGACCTTACGTGAACTACTCTATGATTTTGGTGGTGGTTCTGCCTCAGGCCGTCCTATAAAAGCCGTGCAAGTCGGTGGCCCTTTAGGCGCTTATTTGCCTGAATCACAATTTGATACACCTTTAGATTATGAAGCCTTCGCTGCCAATTGGACGGTTTTGGGTCATGGTGGTGTGGTGGTTTTTGATGATACGGCCGATATGGCCGCCTTAGCGCGTTACAACATGGAATTTTGTGCTATTGAATCCTGCGGTAAATGCACACCTTGTCGCATTGGATCTACTCGTGGCACCGAAGTTATCGATGAAATTATTAATGGCCACGAAGTCAGCAAAAATATTCCTTTGCTACGTGATCTTTGTAACACCTTACTTAACGGCTCGCTTTGTGCATTAGGCGGCATGACTCCCTATCCAGTCTTAAGTGCGTTAAATCATTTTCCCGAA
>CAIVYW010000557.1 GCA_903910205.1 uncultured Methylococcaceae bacterium
ATGATCGTGGCTTCTACACTTGCCTTATTGTCGCTAATGATGCCTCCAGTCAGTGTTGTAAGTTCAGCAGCGATTGCTTTAGTCACATTAAGACGCGGTGCTTATGAGGGCCTAACTATTTTAGGCTGTTCTAGTATAGCGGTTGGCTTATTAGGCTTTTTGGTATTAGGTAATTTTCAGTTCGCATTGCTTTATGTAATGGTGTTGTGGTTACCCGCTTGGTTAATTTCAATTGTGTTAAGAGAGGGACGGCATTTATCTCTGGCAGTTGAAATTGCGGTATTAATAGGTGTGATAGGGGTTGTTGGCTTTTATCTTTATGTCGCAGATCCTGTCGAAATGTGGAAAGCAGTACTTTCGCAAATGATTCCTGCTGACGCTCCCGTTGTAGATATTCAACGAACTATTGATACTCTTGCGCATTATATGCCTGGAATTATCGCTGCAGGTTCAGTATTTGGCTTGCTGTTTGGTTTGTTTTTAGGTCGGTGGTGGCAGGCAAATCTCTATAATCCTGGTGGTTTCAGGTTAGAATTTTTGTCTTTAGATGCAAAGCCGAGGTTATGTATAGCTAGTTTAGCTATCGTTGCTACTGCCTGCATTAGTTCTGGAACCCTTTCTGAAATTGCTTGGAATATTAGCATTTTGCTTTTTGTGTTATACACCGTCATTGGAACGGCCATATTGCATTCTGTTTTCTTAACCAAAAAACTAGCGCGTTATATGGTAGCAATGCTGTATATCACCTTGTTTTTGATACCACATGCTATGCTGTTGGTTGTGCTTGTTGGCTTAAGTGATCCATGGCTGAATTTACGAAAAAAATCAAATCAACACACGCCTGATGGCGTATAAATAATCGGTAACAACCGAAAGATGAGGATTAAAAAATGGAAGTTATTCTTCTTGAAAAGATAGCAAACTTGGGTAATCTTGGTGATCGTGTCACGATTAAATCAGGTTATGGTAGAAACTATCTCGTTCCACAAGGTAAGGCTGTTGCTGCAACAGCTAAGAAAATTGTTGAGTTTGAAGCTCGTCGTGCAGAACTTGAAAAAGCGGCTGCTGAAAAATTGAGCGCGGCTCAGAAGCTGGGCAATGAGCTGAGTAAACTTGAAGTTGTAATTACCCATAAAGCGGGTGATGAAGGTAGATTGTTTGGTTCAGTCGGTACACTAAATATTGCTGAAGCCATTACTGCGGCAGGTATTGCTGTGGAAAAACATCAAATTCGTTTGCCACATGGAACTATACGTCATATAGGCGATTATTCCATCGCCATCAATTTGCATTCTGATGTTATCGTTACTTTATCAATAAAAGTTGCTGCTGAAGCATAATTTATTAAGGTCAAGGGCTCAAGGTGAGAGGAAAAAACGCTAGTTTTTTAACCTGTTACCTTGAACTTTGAGTCATGCGTTATTTATATTCCGGCCTATTTTATTTAGTTGTACCTTTCATACTACTGCGATTGCTCTGGCGCAGTATAAAATCCCCTCCTTATCGCCATAGATGGCGCGAACGCTTTGCCTTATACAACAAAAGTTATCCGCAAGAGGTCATCTGGTTTCATGCCGTCTCGGTAGGCGAGTCAGAAGCGGTATTTCCTTTAGTAAGACAAATACAAAAACAACATCCAGATGCAACGGTATTAATTACTACAACAACACCAACCGGCTCCGCTCGTGTTCAAGCAGTAATGCAGGATAGTGTTATTCATGTGTATTTACCTTATGACATCCCCGATGCTATTTACCGATTTATGTGCTGTTTTAAGCCAAAACTGGCCATTATTATGGAAACTGAAATTTGGCCCAATTTGTTTATGGCTTGCGGAAAAAGAAGAATTCCTTTATATATAATTAATGCAAGATTATCTGAAAAATCCTCGCGTGGTTATCAAAAAATACCCTCGTTAGTACGGCCTGCTTTAGCACAGGTAAGTTTTGTGGCGACACAAACCAAAGAGGATGCTAAACGTTTCATAAGTATCGGTGCAGATAGTGACAAAGTTAAAACATTGGGTAACATAAAATTTGATATTAACGTTCCTCAGGAAACGATAGATCAAGGCATACAAATAAAAGTCGATTTATTTGCGGGAAGGTTTGTATGGCTTATAGCCAGCACTCATAAAGACGAGGAGTCAATATTTCTCGCTCTTTATCAAAACATAAAAAAGAAAATCCCTGAATTATTATTGGTCATCGTTCCTAGGCATCCTGAGCGATTTTCTGAAGTCAAAAAACAATGCAAACAACAACAATTGGCTGTGGTTTTGCGCACATCCAAAGAAAAAATACGTTTAGACACCGATGTTTATTTAGCTGATACTTTAGGCGAATTGAAAATGCTTTATGCGAGTGCTGATGTGGCATTTGTGGGAGGCAGCATGGTGCCTAATGGTGGACATAATATATTAGAGGCTGCTGCAGTTGGTGTTCCGGTTATGTTTGGTCCCTATATGTCGAACTTCAAAGAGATTGCTCGTAAAGTATTAGCGGCCAATGCCGCGATACAGTGCCAAGATGAAGAAGCCTTAATTCTTAACTTATTGATTTTATATGATCAGCCATCATATAGAGTAACGCTAGCCGAAAATGCGAAGGCTTTCGTGATTCAAAATCAAGGAGCGACTGATAAAATATGTAAGACTTTAGGTCTTGTAATGGTAGAATAACAACCATAGCTAATCTGTTAGATTTTTGATATTTCACTACAGTAATTATCCATGAGCGCGTTATGACTGACTGTGTGGAGCATCGCTAATAAAGTAAACTCATCGAACTATATCAATAAATCTCTTTCGTTTTTAAGTTGGTTTAAATGAAATTAACCCTAGTTATTTGTACCTATAATAGATCTAAATTACTGCTAAAAACACTGACATCTATCAATAATGCAGACATGCCTGCACAGGTAGATTTTAAAATATTAATTATTGTTAATGCTTGTACGGATGATACTGTTGAGCAATTACAAGCCTATCAGAATCAATCGACTGGCACACATTTATTACCGATTCAGTTTATAGAAGAACTTAATGCTGGAAAATCATATGCACTTAATAAAGCATTATCACTAATTGATGATGGATGGATAGGTTTTATAGATGATGATCACAGAGTTGATGAGCAATATTTAAACTCAGTGATTACGGCGATTAATGACTATCCACATGTAGGTTTGTTTTGTGGAAAGATTATTCCAGACTGGACTGGACAGGAGCCAGATTGGGTCCATGATGAGGGTCGTTATAAAATCACCCCCTTTCCTGTGCCTAATTTTAATTTAGGCGATAAAGAGTTAAGTACATTGGAAGAACTATTTATTCCTGGTGGTGGAAATCTAATTGTTCATAAAAAAGTGTTTGATCTTATAGGGAATTTTTCAGAAGCCTTAGGGCCCGTTGGTCACAATTTAATGGGAAGTGAAGATAGTGATTTTGTATTAAGAGCCATAAAAGCGAAACAAGAACTAATCTATATTCCGACGATTGTTCAATATCATTATGTTGAATTAAATCACCTAAAGTTGAGTTACCTTATTTTGAAAAGCTTTCAAAGAAACCGATCAATTACTTTGGCACATTTTCCAAAAAAAACTAAGATTCCAAACTATTTATGGGCTAAGTTGGGGCAATATATTACTGGCATCATATTTAGTTTTAAAGTTAAGTCCATAAGGTTTTGTTTGACCAAATCTGCTGGTATTGTTGGGCAAATAATCGGTCATATTCAGTCATTACATTACTAATAAATCAATGATATGCGTGATTACGTTGTACTCATATTCTTAATAGCTTGCGTTATCGCTGCCTGGAAAAAACCATGGTGGGGAGTGTTGTCACTAGCTGTTTTTAGCTATTTGAATCCTCATGCTTATGCGTGGGGATTTGTAAGGTCACTGCCCGTTTATTATGTGTTGTTTTTAGTAGTCGCGTTTCGGACGATTACTAGCAAAGATAAACAACCCCTACCTAACGATTGGCGTATCCCCGTTTTTGTGATGCTTTGGATAGGTTTTGCTATTAGCTCAACACAAGCTTATTTTCCTGATCTCGCATGGCATAAGTTCTGGATAGTCACAAAAATATATCTGCCTTTTTATTTCACTTTAGTGTTGATAAATACACGACAAAAGCTTTATTACTTAATAATTACGATAGGCGCATCAATAGGTATTGTGGCAATCAAAGGAGGTATTTTCGCTATTTTAAAAGGTTTCTCTGCGCGTGTTTATGGTCCTCCTAATACGCAATTTGAAGAAAACAATGCTTTTGCTGTCGCTATGTTGATTTCAATACCGCTATTATTGCTTTGGCAAAAAGAAACACTAAATCCTTGGATAAAAAATGGTATTACAATAAGCATGCCTATTATTTATGCGGCATCTTTGAGTTCATGGTCTCGGGGTGCATTACTCACTATGGGGGTTCTAACTATTATGCTCATTTTAAATAGTAAGCGTAAATATCTTATTATTCCTATAGTGCTTATAGGTGCTGTTTTTGTTAAAGATTATTTGCCTCAAGAGTGGTTTGGACGAATGAATACTATCGAGACCTATGAGCAAGACAGCTCAGCGATGGGACGTATTACTGCTTGGACCGATGGCTGGAATCATACGCTTGAACATCCGTTTACGGGATCAGGTTTTGAAGGATGGTTATTTGTGACCCAACGTGATTGGCATAGCTCTTATGTGGAAATGTTCTCAGAGCATGGCTTCATAGCTTTTGCACTATGGCTTTCATTGATTTTAGGTACATTAACAAGCCTCACTAGCATGCCTAAAAAAACAAAACATGTAGCGGGTATGGAATGGGTAAGTAACTATTGTTTTATGCTTAGAGCATCATTGATTTGTTATATGGTAGGCACTGCTTTTTTGGGGCTTTCTTATTGGGATTTACTGTACCATTTGATATTTATTTCTGTTTTACTTAAAAAAATTGTAATAGAAGAATTAGCCATTAAACAAGTTGAATCTAAGCCTCGTTGGGCGATGAGATAGTCGTAATACAATGACTTAATAACCTAGTTGATGGCTAATATCTGCAACGGAAGATAAGATGTTGTTAATTTTTTTCTGATTATCCCCATCTTTCCATTTATCAACACGAATTTCAGAAAAAGTATTGTAAGGCGTATCTAAAACAGCTAGACAATGGTTTTTCATAGCGTCATCAAAAGGTACGTTACAGGCTTGAAAGAGCTTTTCAAATTCTAAAGCAGGGTGATTGATCAGTGCTTCATAAGCTATTTCATGCCATTGATGAGTAGGAATTAACGTTTTAGCGTTTAAAATAGCTTCATTCATGGTTCGATATTGAAATGCACAAACTTGCTCAATTGAGCCTTGAATCAATTGCCGCCAACCCTCAGCCAAGAAAAAACACCATTGCTGGTATTTACCTTGATCAATTTGTATAGTCTCTGTTAAATCCTTAGACCATGTTGCAAACTCACTAGATTTTCCCCAACCATGTATTAATGAATCAATATTATCACCCGCATTTCGTTTAATAAAAATGAAATGCGCATCGGGAAATAATCGGTATAAATAAGGAATAGAAAGACCGTTCTGATTGTTTTTATCAACGATACGAGCTTGGCCAGTCTGGGTATAAAAATACTGTGAGACCTTAGATCTATCACTAGAACAGGCAAAGGCTGACTCGATGGCATGACTATTCCATAAACGCTCCGCTAATGGGTGTAATTGTGCCCAAAAATCATGGGTCTCTTTGTGTAGACTGCCTAAATGTGGCGATTGCGAAAACGTTTTATAGATCAATGTGGTGCCGGCTCGACTACAACCGACTACAAAAATAGGTTTTATTAACGCAACGGGCTTAATAAAATAATGTAAGGCTCTATAGTTGATTAGCGCTTTTTTTGTGTAAAAACTCAGGGTTTTAATAACCTTTGCTGTTAATTCATTCATAAATCCAGTTTCCCCTGAGTATTTAATGCATTAATAAAGTTATGGGGGTTATTTGACGCGTAACCCTGCGACAGCACCGGCTTCAGGGCTTAATATCCAAATATCTTTGCCGCCAGGACCCGCAGCTAATACCATGCCCTCAGAGCAGCCAAAGCGCATTTTTCTAGGAGCAAGATTAGCAATCACTAACGTTAATTTCCCCTCTAAGTCTTCAGGCGCATAAGCGGATTTAATGCCCGCTAATATGTTGCGAGTTTCATCACCTATATCAACTGTCAATTGCAATAACCTATCTGAACCTTCGATGTGCTCTGCTTTAATAATTTTAGCTATACGTAAATCCAGTTTTGCAAAATCTTCAAATTCGATAGTATCGGCAATAGGTTCAAATGCTTTGATCTTTAAAGGTGCGGCCGTTTTCTCAAGATTTTCTTTAGACGCGTCAACAATGGCTGCAATTTTATCGGCTTCGACACGCGTCATTAAGGGTTTAAATTCATTAATGCTATGGTTTAACAATGGTTTTATAGCGACTGGCCATACTTGAGCAGGGATGTTTAAAAAATGCTCGGCTTGCTCGGCTAGGACAGGAATGACCGGTTTTAAAAAAGTAGCCAATAAACCAAACAAATTAAGTCCCATAGAGCAAACATCGTGTAACTCAGCTTCATGACCTTCTTGCTTAGCAATCAACCAAGGCTTTTTTTCATCAATATATTGATTGGCTTTATCAGCTAACGCCATAATCTCACGCATGGCTTTACCAAACTCCCGTGTTTCGTAAAAAATAGCAATTTGTTCGTTAGCGTCAATAAATTCTTGAAATAAAAGCGGCTCTGAACAGTGTGCAGATAGACGATTATCAAAGCGCTTAGCGATAAAACCACTACAACGACTAGCGATATTAACGACTTTTCCGACTAAATCAGAATTAACGCGTTGACTAAAATCCTCAAAATTAAGGTCGATATCATCAACGCCTGCGCTGAGTTTAGCAGCAAAGTAATAACGTAAATATTCGGGGTTTAGATGATCCAGATAGGCTCTTGCGGTAATAAAAGTTCCGCGAGATTTGGACATTTTTTCACCATTGACGGTTAAAAAACCGTGAGCATAAATAGCACTGGGCGTTCTAAAGTCTGCGCCACTCAACATCGCGGGCCAGAATAAGGCGTGGAAATAAATAATGTCCTTACCGATAAAATGATATAGCTCTGTGGAGCTGTCTTTAGCCCAAAATTCATCAAAATCTAAGCCTTGTTTATCACATAGATTTTTAAAGCTGGCCATATAACCAATGGGAGCATCCAGCCAAACGTAAAAATATTTTCCAGGAGCATCTGGGATTTCAAAACCAAAATAAGGCGCATCGCGAGAAATATCCCATTGTTGTAAACCGCCCTCTAACCATTCAGCTAATTTATTACGGACTTCTGTTTGCAGATGCCCCGCTTTAGTCCAAGCATTAAGCATTTTCGTAAAGTTAGCTAAATCAAAAAAATAATGAACCGAATCTTTTGAAATGGGCTTGGCTCCTGAAATAGCAGATACAGCATTTTTCAGTTCGCTAGGAGAGTAAGTGGTTCCACAGGCTTCACAGCCATCGCCATATTGATCGACTGCGCCACATTTTGGACAATCACCTTTTATAAAACGGTCAGATAAGAACATGTTCTTAACGGGATCAAACGCTTGAGTAATGGTACGTGAACTAATATGACCTGCATCCCGTAAACGCTTATAGATGAGCGATGAATAGCTGCGATTTTCTTCGGAATGGGTGCTGTGATAATTATCAAAAGCCACACCAAATTCTGTGAAATCAGCCAAATGTTCTTTGCCGACTTGGGCAATGAGTTGCTCTGGAGTAATACCTTCACGATCAGCTTTAAGCATAATCGGCGTGCCGTGGGTGTCATCTGCGCAAACGAAATAACAGGCATTACCCCGTTGTTTCTGGAAGCGAACCCAGATATCGGTTTGAATATATTCAACCAGATGACCTAAATGTATAGGGCCGTTTGCATAAGGTAAAGCGCTGGTAACAAGAATTTTTCTATCTAACATGGCGTAAAGGTAAGGAATACAAAAATAAATAATAAGCCGATTATCTCATAAAATAGGCGGTGTTAACGCATAGCGCATCGTTAACCGATGAATATTATTAAAAAGCCTGTAGAATGCCCTGCTAATTATGTTTGGTTTTATCGCTGAATTTACTGGAAATACTTAACTTAAAATAATTATGACGCACATAGAAAAAACGGATGTAGAGCATTTATTAGCAACCTTTATTGATCCTAATCATGGTGTTGATCTGGTTACATCAAAATCAGTTAAAGAAATTACTTTTGATGGCAACAATGTCACCGTTAAATTAGAGTTGGGTTATCCTGCAAAAAGCACGATTGATGCTTTAAAAGTAGAGGTTGAGCAACTATTGAAAACTTTATCTGGAGTTGGTTTGGTAACAGTTGAGATTACGGTAAAAATAATTTCTCATGCTGTACAACAGGGCTTAAAACCACAGCCTAATATCAAAAATATTATTGCTGTGGCTTCGGGGAAAGGGGGGGTCGGTAAATCAACAACCGCCGTTAATATTGCCTTAGCTTTATCGGCAGAAGGCGCAAAAGTGGGCATCATGGATGCTGACATCTATGGACCCAGTATTCCGACTATGTTGGGCCTATCAGGCCGTCCCGATAGCATAGACAATAAAACGCTGATGCCCAAAATAGCTTTTGATATACAAACGATGTCTATAGGTTATTTAGTTGATCCTGATCAAGCCATGATTTGGCGAGGTCCTATAGCCACAAATACCTTGCAACAATTACTCAGAGATACTAATTGGCACGATATAGATTATTTAATCATTGATTTACCACCGGGTACTGGCGACATACAGTTAACCTTGGCGCAACAGATTCCGGTGAGTGGTGCAGTTATCGTTACCACGCCACAAGATATTGCCTTGCTTGATGCGCAACGTGGTTTAGGCATGTTTGCTAAAGTGAATGTGCCTGTATTGGGTGTTGTTGAAAATATGAGTTTACATATTTGTAGCGCTTGCGGTCATGAGGAAGCTATTTTTGGCACGGGCGGGGGGATGGCTATGTCAGAGAAAAATAAGGTAGATTTTTTAGGTTCACTACCTTTAGATATGGCTATCCGCTTAAGTTCTGATTCTGGAATACCTACCGTGGTTGCTGATCCTAATGGTCGCCCTGCGCAATTGTATAAAGATATTGCTCGTAAGATAGCCGCCAAATTGGCATTAAAAACCAAAGACTTTAGCACTCGATTTCCTACCATCGTAGTGCAAGATACTTAAATCAACAGATACAGACTGTCATTACTCATTCAACTTTAGTGTTTCGCCTTGTGCCTGATGGATGTCTATGTAAAAATTGAACGCTTTAACCTACTGGATAGGTAGCACTCATGAGTATAAAGTCGGATAAATGGATACGCCGCATGGCGGAACAACATGGCATGATAACGCCGTTTGAAAGTGGTCAAGTCAGAGATTCTGAGCAAGGTCGAGTCATTTCTTATGGCACATCCAGTTATGGCTATGATGTGCGTTGCTCTGATGAATTCAAGATTTTCACCAACATTAACTCCGCCATTGTTGATCCTAAAAACTTTGATTCCAATAGCTTTGTTGATGTTAAATCGGATGTTTGCATCATTCCACCGAATTCTTTTGCTTTAGCACGTACGGTTGAGTTTTTTAAAATCCCACGAGATGTACTGACTATTTGTTTAGGAAAGTCTACTTATGCTAGATGCGGGATTATCGTCAATGTGACACCTTTAGAGCCTGAATGGGAAGGCCATGTCACCTTAGAGTTCTCTAATACCACCACCTTACCCGCAAAGATTTATGCAAATGAAGGTGTTGCACAAATGCTCTTTTTTGGAGGAGATGAAGTCTGTGAAACCTCTTATAAAGATCGCGGCGGTAAATATCAAGGGCAAACCGGCGTCACCTTGCCTAAAGCGTAGTCATTCGTTAGATTTATCCAATCCAATCATTTAAAAAGCGCCTCATTATGGGGCGTTTTTGTGATCTATATATCATTAATCAGGCGCAGTCTTCACGCATAGTTGGTTTCTATAAAGGATGGTCTGTAATTTGCTTGTATAATTCCAGAGCCTATATTAAAACCCATTGATGACCATAAACTATGTATAAACGCATACTGGATAATCTTAATTGCGCTATTTTATTATTTGATCGCAACTTAATACTGACCTATATCAATACCTCAGGAGAAATTTTGTTTGCTGATAGTGCTCATCACTTAGTCGGGCATAGTGCAGATGAGTTATTTAAGTTCTCTGATTCAGCTTTGTTAGACAACTTAAAGCAATCTTTAGCCATGGCTGAACCCTTAGTTGATCGAGCCCTGACGGTGACACGTACCACCCATAATGCGACAATTAATTTTAGTGCAACCCCTTTAGTAGTTGATGAGCACGTTAATGAAATATTATTAGAACTGCAACAAGTCGATAATCATTTACGTATATCTAAAGAAGAGCAATTATTAACACAGCATAATACGGCACGTTTATTAGTGAGGGGACTGGCTCATGAAATTAAAAATCCTCTCGGTGGCTTACGTGGCGCAGCACAGTTACTAGATTTAGAATTAGACGATCCAGAGCTTAAAGAATATACGCAAATCATCATTGCAGAGTCAGATCGATTACAGGGTCTGATGGATAAAATGCTAGGGCCGAATAAATTACCTAATAAAAAGACACTTAATATTCATGAAGTATTAGAGCGTGTTAGGCAATTGGTGCATGCAGAATCTAGCAGTACTTTGACGATCATCAATGACTATGACCCCAGTATTCCTGACATTTATGCCGATAAAGATCAACTTATTCAAGCCATTTTAAATATTGCCAGAAATGCCATGCAGGCTATGGATGGCAAGGGTGAGCTTTTATTTAAAACCCGCATCTATCGACACATGACTGCGGGGCGTAAGCGTTATAAATTAGCGGTAAAGTGCGACATCATTGATAACGGACCAGGTATCGATGCTAGCATGATGAGCCAGATTTTTTATCCTATGATTACAGGGCGAGCGGATGGTACGGGCTTAGGATTATCTATTGCGCAATCACTAATTAATCAACATAACGGTTTAATTGAATGCAATAGCGAGCCAGGCAATACCGTATTTTCAATTTTTTTACCACTGGAGGCTGGCAATGATTAAACCTGAAACAGTTTGGATAATTGATGATGATAAGTCTATACGTTGGGTCGTTGAAAAGGCATTACAAAAAGCCGACATTATCACGCGTAGTTTTTCCAGTGGTAAAGACTTAATTGTCGCTTTGAAAGATGATCTGCCAGATGCCTTGATTACTGATATTCGTATGCCAGGCATGGATGGCTTGGAACTATTAAGTAAAATACAAATAAGTCATCCAGCTTTGCCGGTTATTGTGATGACAGCACATTCTGATTTGGAAAGTGCAGTTTCGGCTTTTCATGGGGGTGCTTTTGAATATTTACCTAAGCCCTTTGATATTAAAGAAGTGGTTAATCTAGCACAACGTGCTTGCTTACATGGGCGACAGCAACAAGAAGAAGATCGCCAAAATACAACAGCCGTTAATGCCGAACCTACGCCTGAAATTATTGGTGAAGCACCGGCAATGCAGGAAGTTTTTCGTGCAATAGGACGGCTGGCTCGTTCCCATATTACTGTACTGATTAATGGTGAATCAGGTGCCGGTAAGGAATTAGTCGCTAAAGCCTTGCATCGCCATAGCCCTAGAACCCAAAAGCCTTTTATTGCTTTAAATATGGCAGCCATCCCTAAAGATCTCATGGAATCTGAGTTGTTTGGGCATGAGAAAGGGGCTTTTACTGGTGCCCAATTACGAAGGGCGGGCCGATTTGAGCAAGCTAATGGCGGCACCTTGTTTCTTGATGAAATAGGCGATATGCCGACAGAATTACAAACTCGATTATTAAGAGTATTAGCTGACGGTGAGTTTTATCCAGTGGGTGCTCATCAAGCGGTTAAAGTTGATGTGCGTATTATTGCGGCAACGCATCAAAATTTAGAAACCTTAGTTGAGCAAGGTCGGTTTCGAGAAGATTTATTTCATCGTTTAAATGTCATTCGCATACACCTTCCCGCTTTACGTGAACGTAAACAGGATATCCCCTTGTTATTGCGTCATTTTTTAAATCAAGCCGCTGCTGAACTGGCTGTAGAAATAAAAGTGCTACGGCCAGAAGCGGAAGCCTTTTTAAGCACCTTGGAATGGCCCGGTAACGTAAGACAATTAGAAAACAGTTGTCGCTGGATAACGGTAATGGCCTCAGGGCGGGAGGTTTATTTACATGATTTACCACCTGAATTGCTCAATACCTCTATAGAGCAGGTTACTGCAGCAACGGACTGGGAATTATTATTCAGAAAGAACATAGATCGGCAATTACTCAATACTCAGGATAATAATGCGCTAAAAATAGAAATTGCAAAACAGGCTATTAATACCGTTGAAACGATTTTAATTAAAGCCGCTTTAGATTTTACCCGAGGCAAGCGCCATGAGGCTGCTATTTTATTAGGTTATGGTCGAAATACACTGACTCGTAAAATTAATGAGCTAGAAATAAAAGACTAATGCTTATTACTCAATAAACCGCTTTCTTCAATACAGTCATCGGGCTGTAGCGTTCACTTCGGCTACCAATTTAAGATGTGACGTTTAGCTTAATCGTTCACTTTTAGACAGGGTTCTCCTAAGCGCAGACAAAGGGCGAAGAGTTAAGTTCTAGTATCTGTCACGCCTTAAGTTTAGGTTTAGGTTTAGTCTTTCGCCTGGGCTGAAACTGTCCCATTTTACATTAGTCGCCCTCATTTCTAAGTTCAGCTCTCATCGTTATACAAGTGCGTGTAAACCGTCATACCCGCAGGGAAGCGAGTATCTGTACATCAGGGATGGTCATCTTTATTAGAATCCCCCAATTATTAGCGCGTTATAAGCTATCTGACCGCACCATAAACAAGCTCTATTAAAATAGAGCGCACCAAACATGGGCGTTTTGATGTATTGCATCAATAAAACTATTAAGTATGGCAACGTCAGACATCACTAGTTGGATGATAGACATTTAGTATCGGTCAACTATCAATGACTGTGGCTCATGATTTTGTGTTTTTTAGACTAAATACCATCAATAAAAGCATTGATAAATAACACTTGGCACAGTCTCTGCTTTAATCATTATGAATCGTTATTTTTAAAATGAGAGAGGAAGAAATGAAACTGATAACTGCTATAGTCAAACCGTTTAAGCTGGATGATGTTCGTGAAGCACTTTCAGACCTAGGTGTTTCAGGAGTCACTGTTACTGAAGTCAAAGGTTTTGGTCGCCAAAAGGGCCATACTGAACTCTATCGTGGAGCAGAGTATGTCGTTGATTTTTTACCTAAAGCAAAAGTTGAAGTGGCTGTGGCTGATCAATTAGTCACTCAGGCCGTAGAAGCGATAACACGAGTCGCTAATACAGGAAAAATTGGTGATGGTAAGATTTTTGTAACCAATTTAGAGCAAGTTGTTCGCATTCGTACCGGTGAAACCGGCGATGAAGCACTTTAATAGATAAGGAGGACTTATGAATTATTTTTTAAAAATGTTTATTCTGATTGCTATCTCGAGTTTTGCAGGACTTACTTTTGCAGATAATGCAGTTGCTGTTGTCGTACCTGTCGCAGAAAAAGGTGATACTGCATGGATGATTATGGCCACGATCTTGGTTATTCTTATGTCTATTCCTGGCTTGGCTTTATTTTATGGCGGTATGGTGCGTGCCAAAAATATGCTCTCTATATTAATGCAGGTCTTCGTGATCTTTTCATTAATGGCAATCTTATGGGCGCTTTATGGCTATAGTATTGCTTTTACCGAAGGTAATGCTTTTATCGGTGGTTTTAGTAAGCTTTTTCTATTAGGTATAACGCCTGATTCGTTGGCCGCTAGTTTCAGTAAAGGCGTTTATATACCCGAATATATTTATGTCGCCTTTCAATTAACCTTTGCTTGTATTACCCCTGCTTTGATCATCGGTGCGTTTGCTGAGCGAGTTAAGTTTTCAGCCATTTTAGTTTTTATAGTGATTTGGTTTACTTTTGCTTATCTACCTATGGCTCATATGGTTTGGTATTGGGCAGGCCCAGATGCTTATACGGATGCTAGTGCCGGTGAAAAAGCGTTAGCAACCGCAGGATTTTTGTTCCAAAAAGGTGCGTTGGATTTTGCTGGTGGTACTGTTGTGCATATTAACGCCGGTATTGCAGGTTTAGTCGGTTGTTTAGTAATAGGTAAACGTATTGGTTACAAAAAAGAATCGTTAGCACCACACAGTGTCACTACGACCATGATTGGTGCTTCATTGTTATGGGTGGGCTGGTTCGGTTTTAATGTAGGCTCTAATCTTGAAGCCAATGGTCTTTCTACGCTAGTTTTTATTAATACTTTATTGGCGAGTGCTGCGGCAACCTTGGCTTGGACAGGCGCTGAATGGCTTATACGTGGTAAACCCAGTATGTTAGGGGGTGCTTCAGGCTCTATTGCTGGCTTAGTCGCTATTACGCCAGCTTGTGGTTGGGCAGGGCCGATGGGATCTATCGCCTTAGGTCTGGTTGTTGGTATCGTCTGCTTTTGGGCAGTGACTAGTCTAAAAGGCATGTTCGGATATGATGACTCCCTAGATGCTTTCGGTGTACACGGTATAGGCGGTATTATCGGTGCATTGGGTACTGCCGTTGTGGCCAGCCCTGCTTTAGGAGGCACTGGCGTTTGGGATTATGTCACTAACGGTGTTGCTGAATACAGTATGTTGACGCAATTGATTAGTCAATGTTGGGCGGTTGGTGTTTGTATTATTTGGTCGGGCACTGTTTCATTCATAGCCTTCAAATTGGTTGATAGTCTGATAGGACTTCGAGTCAGTGAAGAATCTGAACGTGAAGGTTTAGATATTTCTGAACATGGCGAAACCGCGTATCACTACTAGATAAAAATTTTACCAAGACAAAAAACGGGAGCGGTGTAGCTCCCGTTTTTTTTAGCCCCCCCTTAGTCATTAACCCTTAATCTTTACTTTCAACGTCCAAGCTAAGCATAGCCATCAAGCTAGTAATAAATTCAAACTTCTGTTCTGTGCTTTCAAAAGGCTCAATAAATCTAAGTTTATCAACGCCATCAAATTTATAGCGTTGTGCTTGAGTTTGTATCAAGTTAATTAATTGCCCTGTATTAATATGCGGCTCTGCGCTAAAGATAATACGGCCACCGCCCGCATTGGCTTCTATTTTTCGGACACCTAGTTTTTCTGCTTGCTGTTTTAATTCGGTAACGCCAAATAAGGTTTTAACGGCTTCTGGCAATAAGCCAAAACGGTCTATCATTTCTACCTGTAACTCACGCAAGTCTGTCGTGGTTTGAGTATTAGAAATACGCTTATACAACACTAAACGTGCATGAATATCGGGCAAATAATCTTCTGGAATTAAGGCGGCGGTTTGTAAATCAACTTCTGCGCCTCTATCCATAGGCGTGTCCAGTTCGGGTTGTTTGCCTGACTTTAAGGCAGTAACAGCGCGTTCCAATAATTCGCTATACAAGGTAAAGCCAATTTCCTGAATCTGACCACTTTGATCATCGCCTAGTAATTCACCAGCGCCACGAATTTCCATGTCATTAGAGGACAGCATAAAACCAGCCCCTAAATCACCGGAGCTTTCTACAGCCTGTAAGCGCTTCATAGCATCTTTACTCAGCACAGATTTAGGCGGCACAATGAAATAGGCATAAGCACGATGATGGGAACGCCCTACTCGACCGCGCAATTGATGCAACTGGGCTAGACCTAATTTATCGGCTCTATCAATAATAATGGTATTGGCACTGGGTATATCGATGCCACTTTCAATAATGGTAGAACACAATAACAAATTAAAACGCTGATGATAAAAGTCCAACATGATGCGCTCTAATTCACGTTCTGGCATTTGGCCATGGGCTATTTCAATACGCGCCTCAGGTATTAATGCCTCTAGTTGCAGGGCCATTTTCTCCATGCTTTTAACATCGTTATGCAAAAAGAACACCTGACCACCGCGTTTAATCTCGCGCAAGCAAGCTTCTCTCACTTGGGCATCTATCCATTCGGTAATAAAGGTTTTAATGGCATGGCGATTAGGCGGGGGACTAGCAATAATGGAAATATCCCTTAAACCTGACATAGCCATATTCAAGGTTCGTGGTATCGGTGTTGCTGTCAGGGTTAGCATATCCAACTCGGCACGCATTTTTTTAAAATGCTCTTTTTGGCGCACGCCAAAACGATGCTCTTCATCAATAACCACCAAGCCCAAGGCTTTAAATTTAAGCTCTTTAGATAATAAGGTGTGCGTACCAATGACAATATCAACTTTGCCATCAGCTAAGTCCGTAGCGATTTCTTTTAACTGTTTGGGCGTAACAAAACGTGACATCACTTCCACGCGGAATGGCCAATCTGCAAAACGATCGCGGAAATTTTGATAATGCTGTTGTGCCAGCAAAGTGGTTGGCACTAATACCGCGACTTGCTTGCCACTTTGTACGGCAATAAACGCGGCACGCATAGAGACTTCGGTTTTACCAAAGCCCACATCACCACAAATGACCCTGTCCATAGGCTGAGGACTGGCCATATCTTCCAAAATGGCTTCAATGGCTGAATATTGATCGGGAGTTTCTTCAAACGGAAAGGCATCCGCAAACACTTGATAATCAACGGTATCAATATCAAAAGCATGACCTTGTTTAACCGCTCTTTTGGCATGAATTTCTAATAACTCAGCAGCCACGTCACGAATCCTAGCAATCGCCTTAGTTTTCAGTTTACCCCATTGATCGCCACCTAACTTATGTAGCGGCGCACTATCAGGATCCATACCCGTATAGCGCCCTATCAAATGCAATGCAGCCACTGGCACATAGAGTTTGTCGTGGTTTGCATATTCCAAAGACAAAAACTCTGAGGCGATGCCCCCTATTTGCAAGGTTTGTAAGCCTAAATAACGACCTACCCCATGCTCTTGATGTACCACAGGCGACCCTATGGACAGCTCGTTAAGATTATTAACGATATTTTCTAGCTCACGCGCAGCAGATTGTCTACGTCTACGGCGTTGCTGAACTTTTTCTCCAGATAACTGGCTTTCGGTAATAATAGCGATTGCAGGATTGCTAAGCCATAAACCCAAGGCCATGGGCGCAACCAAAATACAGGGTGACAGTTCAGACTTTAAAAAAGCCTGCCAGCTTTCGACTTGTTTTACGCTGATCTTATAAGATCTAAGCTTATCAATCAGCGCTTCTCTACGGCCTGGCGACTCTGCGACAAATAAAATTTTGCCTTCAAAACCATCAATAAACTGTTGTAACGCTTGAGTAGGCTCATTGAGTTTGCCATCAATAATCAATTCTGATGGCAACTGGCAAGCAAAGTTAACGATTTGGCTACTTGCCTTTGTGTTTACCTTAATATCAGTCAATTCTGTGATAGGCTCTGAGTTATCTAGGCTAATCTTAGCAAATGAACGCATACTTACCGCTAAGTCTTCAGTCGACAAGAATAAATGTTCGGGCTTTAGCAACGGTCTGTTGACATCATATTTACGCTGCAAATAACGTTCTTCAGCTTCTGCATAAAAAGTGCTTGCCGTGGCATTAAAGCTGGTTGATGACACGACAATAGCTGTTGAGGGCAAATAATCAAATAAAGTCGCTGTTTGTTCTACAAATAACGGTAAGTAATACTCAATGCCACTCGGTGTAATGCCTTTGCTGACATCAACATACAAGCTGTTTTTAGGTGAAACTTCAGGAAAATAACTGCGAAAGGCTTGGCGAAAAAG
>CAIVYW010000558.1 GCA_903910205.1 uncultured Methylococcaceae bacterium
AACGTTTCGATCGGGGTTGCAAACCCCGACCGGCATTGTAGGGGCGTATTGCATACGCCCTTATAAAATACCCCCCACTCGCGAGACGGGGTTTATAACTTCGTCTCAACCGTTTGATATTGGCATTATCTTTGAAAGATCACCGAAGAAATAGGTCTACTTTGGGTTATATAACGCCGTCTGGGTGCATCTAAACGTTTCGATCGGGGTTGTAAACCCCGACCGGCATTGGAGCGGTAAAGTAAGGGACGCTACCATTGCGCTTATTTTTTCAGATTATCATTGATATCGGCAGGATAGCGAGATGGGCGCTTTAATTTTTTCATTTTTGTCGTGTTTACTTGCGATTTTAGAAAATCAAAGTCGAAGTCATCCTGATTTTCGTCAGAGTCACTAGGCATATTACTCATTGCTGCAGCACTTGAGGCTTTTTTGGGAATAGGTGAGTCAAACTCTAAGTCTAAATCTAAATCCAAATCGTCTAGTTGATTCGTGTTAGTTTTTTTGCTTGCGCTTTTTGTGGCCATAACGCGCCTTTTTTTAACGATCCACGTTGTAAGCCAAGCCAATAAACCTAGCGCTAACGCACCACCTAATAACCAAAGATAATTAACGTTTACTAAGGGGTTATTGATGCTAGTGGTCGTTGCAGTAGTCGGTTTAGGATTATTTTTCTCAGGGGCTAAGGTTGGTGAGGCGACTTCTTTAAGTTCAATAGCAGCTATTGGGCTTAAGGGTGTTATTGTTACGTCGTTCTCTACCTTATGTCCATTAGATATTATTGGGACGATAGGGGATTTTTCCTTAGATTCAACAGGCGCTACTGGGCTTGCCGGTGCTGTTTTTGTTTCTGTTTCTACCTTAGGCTCAACAGGCGTTACTGGGATTGTTTTCGCTGCGGTCTCTACCTTAGGTTCAATAGGGGCTACTGGGCTTGCCGGCGTTGTTTTTGCTTCTGTGTCTACCTTAGGCTTAACAGGCGCTACTGGGGTTGGGGCTGTTTTTGTTTCTGTTTCTACCTTAGGCTTGGCAGCGACTGCTGAGTTTATAGAGGCTTGAGTTTGTAAGGCCGTAATCTCCTTTTGTATTTGTTCGACATGATGCTCTAGTTTCTCAACTTTGCTTTGTAGTTGCTGCGTATTAATGTCGTTGGCTAACGGAGTGCTACTGAGGGGCGAGGTCGATGCTGTGCCTGTCTCTTCGACAGGTTTGGCGGTTTCAAGACCTGAGATTTGTAAAAACTCACCTGTTTTTAACCGACCATGCTTGCCTTTATAAAAAGCCTTAGGATTATCATGGCGTAAAGCAGTGATTGCGGTTTTTGTATTGACGCCGCGTAATTTAGCAATATATTTAGCAATTTTGGCTAAAGAATCGGATTTTTTAGTCGGGCCAAAGGTATTGTCCTTATTTAATCTATCATCAAGTGAAGAAACAGGAAGCGCCTCGGGCTTGATGCCGGCATTAAGCGCCACCGGTATTAATGTACTCGCTTCAATAGCCTTGGTCGTTGTTTTATTGTCGGCTGGGTTTTTATTAAAAACGATATTGTAACGTTGATATGATCGACCTTTACGACTATTTATTTCAAGTAAAAAATCTAAAGTAGGTACATTAATAGGGCTGTTTGATGTTATTTGAATCGCAGTACCAATACGCTTAAATTCAATTTTATCTAGTAGCGAATGCCGACTTATTTTATGTTTCTCGAAGAATATAGGGGCCGCCATGCGCACGCTAATATCAGAGGGTTTTTCATGAGCGCCCAGATGTATAGGTATGTCGGCCTCAAGCTTTTGATTAAGCCCCGAGTAAACTTGAATAGTAGTCATAGTAAATGACCAAGCCGTAGTGGGCGTCAGTATAGAAGCCAAGACTAGGCTTTGTATTAATCGATGGCCTTGCATGTGATGACCTTGTAGGGTTAGATAAATAATAGTGTTTACTCGGTAACTGAGGTCTTAGTTAAAAGCTTGAGAAAACCTTAGTCTACTGATGACTCATACATCATTATAAGCTGATAGCGCTATTTTAATGGATAGTTATTTAGGCTGGCAAATTAAAGTATCGCTATAAATGCAATAGCCTAATATGTTGGCTTCATCATCTGGCTGCTCACTATTTCATCTTAAGTAGATCGCCGTTATTTTTATCGTTCCCAAACAGGAACGACAACATTGTGGTGATGGCCGGTAGGGGGCGTATTACATACGCCCTTATAAAATAGGCCCCTACGGTCGCAGAACGATGAAATATAACCCAACTCCAGTTCTCCGATGCCGGTCGGGGTTTATAACCCCGACCGAAACGTTTGAATGCTTCAATAACTT
>CAIVYW010000559.1 GCA_903910205.1 uncultured Methylococcaceae bacterium
AAACAGTTTAATACCCTTGTATCCGCTTAATGAACTGCACGTACAAGATCTATTAATCCAAACACCCGATGAGGTCATTGCCCATTGTTTGCAAAAAATAGTCGGCGATAGCGCATTCTTCGAACAATATCTCTTAGAAATGTTACTGGCTCATCCGGGTTGGTCAGGCATGGTTGGCGTTATTGAACAAAACCCCAAAGCCTTACTGGCTAGACGTGATATTTCGCTTAAACAACTAATCGCCATAGAGTTACTCATGGAGTGGGCGTCTTTACTTAAGAAAAAAGGCCCGCACTTTGCTTGCATTGCAGAACTTGCCCACCCAGAAGGCACGCCTTTACTCAAAGAAGATGCCCTTAGCCCTAAAGTACCCTTACGCTTAAGAGTTTGGCATGAAGCCATGGAATGGTCTTTACATAGTGAGTTACTAAGCGCCTTAAAATCGAATAGCTCGCAATCTAGCCCCACAACGCCGACCGCTCAAGCCTTGTTTTGCATCGATGATAGAGAATGCTCGTTAAGACGCAACCTAGAAGAAGTCTATCCCGAAGTAGAAACTTTTGGTGCAGCCGGATTTTTCGGCATTGATTTCTTTTATCAAGGTTTAGATGATGCCTATCCAGTCGCTCAATGTCCCAATATCATCGTTCCTAAACATTTAATTAAAGAATCTGCTGACACAGAACTAACGACTAAAACCAGTAAAACACCCCATGGCCATTTTACCGCCCATACTTTATTTAGAGGCTGGTTATATACGCAAACCTTAGGATTGGGCTTTGCCGCTCGTATGGCTTGGGATGTGTTTAGGCCGGGCGCAAAATTGCCTAATATTCGTTCCTTAAGCGAAATTGATGCCCACTCGCAACTGCATTTACTTCGAGAATCTGAAGAACTTAATGAAGACGGCCATTTACTGGGCTTTTCGCTAACCGAAATGGCAGATCGTATAGGTGGCTTATTACGCAATATAGGTTTAACTCAACACTTTGCACCGATAGTCGTGGTGGTTGCTCATGGTTCTAGCAGCGTTAATAACCCTCATTTTGCCGCTTATGATTGTGGCGCTTGTTCTGGTAAACCCGGCGCACCGAATGCCAGAGCCTTTGCTTGGATGGCCAATAATGAAGACGTACGCGCCATTCTAAGAGAACGCGGCATCGATATTCCTGACAGCACCCGTTTCATAGCGGCTTTGCATAATACCAGCCGTGATGAAATCACTTATTTCGACCCCCATTTATTGGAACAACATCCAGCCACCGGTTTAGTAGAATTTCAAACCGCCATGACTATAGCCCTAGAGCGCAATGCCGCAGAACGTTGTCGCTGGTTTGAGCTGGCACCTATTCAACAAAGTAATGCGGTTGCCCATGCTCATGTCAAAGAGCGCACTATGTCTATCTTTGAACCGCGCCCAGAATACAACCATTCCAACAATCTGTACGCTATCGTAGGCAGACGGCAATTAACGCGTGACTTATTCATGGATAGACGTGCCTTTTTGCATTCTTATGATCCCAACACCGATGGCCAAGGCGAAGTCATGGCGCGTATTTTATCGGCGGTCATTCCTGTGTGCGGCGGCATTAATTTAGAATATTTATTCTCACGCATCGATAACTCTGTTTATGGAGCGGGTACTAAACTGCCGCACAATGTCATCGGCTTACTCGGTGTTGCTAACGGGGTAGAAGGTGATTTACGTACCGGCTTGCCACAACAGATGATTGAAGTTCATCAACCCGCACGCTTATTGATTGTGGTCGAACAAACCCATGACATTATGGACAAAACCATCGCTAGATTAGGCGAGCTTAAAGAATGGCTAGATAACGAATGGGTTAGGCTAGTCGCCTGTCATCCCGAAAGCCATCAGCAGTTTCTATATTCGGCCAAGGGCTGGGAGGCCATTGAGCTTCCCGACGATGCCTTAGTACCGTCTTCAGAGCAATCGGCTAGTATCTTGGCGGGGCAAACTAAAACCATACCGGTACATCACCTGACTCGGAGTCTAGCATGAACGGCTTAATTTTAACCAGCTTAGCCTTGCCTTTGCTGGGCTTTATCTTAATTTTCTTATCGGATAGCTATGAGAAAAGAATTGCTCGCATTAGTTTTTGGTGTACTCATGCCATGGGCTTAAGTTTAGTCGGCCTATTGTTAACTTGGGCCAGTGCCGGTTTTCCTAGCCATGAATACGCCTGGTTTACTTTATATGAGACTAGCGACTACCGCTTTCCGATTTTATTTTATTTGGATAAAATCGGCGCGGTGTATCTATTCAGTGTTTGGGCTATTTTTTCCATTATCGTCAAATATTGCCGAGTCTATTTACACCGCGAAGCAGGCTATCAGCGCTTCTTTATGACCATCTTTAGTTTCGTGTTTGGGCTGAATATAGTGATCTTGTCTGGCTCTATCGACATACTATTTGCTGGCTGGGAAATTGTCGGCATCTCCTCATTTTTGTTAATCGCTTTTTATAGACACCGCGTACAACCGGTACGCAATGCCTTGCGTGCTTATACGATTTATCGCTTTTGTGACATCGGCTTATTATTAGGCGCCTGGCTTAGCCATCTGTTATTTCATGACAACCAGCGCTTTAGCCAATTGGCTGAGTTATTTAGCAATCCCGCTGTGCCTCCTGCGGGTTATGCTGCCCTTTTATTAGTATCGATCTTAATACTGATTGCGGCAGTGGGTAAGTCTGCACAATTTCCTTTCTGTTTTTGGCTACCCAGAGCTATGGAAGGCCCTACGCCTTCCAGTGCTATTTTTTATGGTGCTTTATCAGTGCATTTGGGGGTGTTTTTATTACTAAGAACCCTACCCATCTGGTCATACTATTATGTGCCGCGTTTTATAGTGCTTATTATTGGCTTATTGACCGTGATCGTAGCCAGTCTTTCTGAAAAAACCCAGTCCAACATCAAAGGCCAGATTGCTTATGCCTCGATTACTCAAGTTGGCTTTATGTTTATGGAATT
>CAIVYW010000560.1 GCA_903910205.1 uncultured Methylococcaceae bacterium
ATGGCCGGTGTTTGAACATCAAAAAGTGTCGCCATGGCTTTTTGCGTGAGCCAAAGGGTTTCATCTTTTACCACTACATTGACTTTAATATCTTCCTGCGGCGTGTTGTACATCAAAAACAGAAATTCTTTGCTCATAGCTACAGCTCCTCGATTTTAAATTCACTATAGCCTTCATAGTAATAGCTGATATCAATGCCTTTCATAAACAAGGCACGGTCATTAATTTTGTCGGTGAGCGCTTGTTTGAGCAGGATTTTGATCTCAAGATCTTTAACGACGCTGCGCTGCATGGCAGAAAGATAGTCTTCTTTATGCACTTGATTCCAATCCACCACCTGTTTGATTTCTGTTTTGAGTATGAGATCAAGCCAAATACGTGTGGCACGCCCATTGCCTTCGCGGAAGGGATGAGCGACATTCATCTCGACATATTTTTCGATGATTTCATCAAAAGTGCTTTGGGGCATGGCGTCGATATGTTTTAACGATGATTCAAGGTACATGACCCGCGCAAAAGCGGTTGTGCCCTTGGCAATATTTACGTCGCGGATATTTCCGGCAAAGGGGTAAATTTCTTCAAACAAATAGGCATGGATAAAAGAAAGCCCTGCGAATGTACCGACCTCCACCTTGTTAATATCGCCGGAGTCAAAAAGTTGCTTGGCTTTTTGTTTGCTGATTTTTTCTTCGGCTTTAGCCAACTCAACCTGATGAGTGATGTTTAGCTTGTTTTCTAAGATCATGCGACATCTCCTTCTATCTCCGCAACAATAGCATCAATGTCAGCGCGTAACTGGTCAATCTTAGTTACCGTGGTTTTCAACTCGGCATTCAACTCAGTAATATTAATGACTTTACGGGTGTCTTTGGCTTGCACGTAAGCGCTTACCGACAGGTTGTAGTCGTTGGCAGCTATCACGTCGTATTGCACCGATTTTGCAAAGTGCTCAACGTCGGTCTTATCATCAAACGCGGTCATTATTTGCGTGATGTGTTCATCGCTGAGCGTGTTGGTATTAGTGGCTTTTTTAAACAGAGCGCTGGCGTCAATAAACTGGGTGCTATTGTCGGTTTTGTGTTTAGAAAGCACTAAGATATTGACGGCAATGCTGGTACCAAAAAATAAGTTGGGCGCTAAAGAAATAATGGTTTCTACATAGTTGTTATCTAGCAAATATTGGCGGATTTTCTGCTCGGCACCACCACGATAAAAAATACCAGGGAAGCAGACAATCGCCGCACGGCCTTTGCTGGATAAATAACTCAAGGCATGCAGTACAAAAGCAAAATCGGCTTTAGATTTGGGCGCTAGGACACCTGCGGGCGCAAAGCGTTCATCATTAATGAGAGTGGGATCGTCGCTGCCTATCCAGTTTATCGAATAAGGCGGGTTAGAGACAATGGCATCAAAAGGTTTGTCATCGCCAAAACGCGGATCTTTCAGGGTGTCGCCCAGCGCCATATTAAACTTATCGTAATTAATGTTATGCAAAAACATATTCATACGCGCAAGGTTGTAAGTGGTGTGGTTGATCTCTTGACCAAAAAAACCGTCTTCAATGATATGGGCATCAAAGTGTTTTTTGGCTTGCAGTAACAACGAGCCTGAACCTGCCGCTGGGTCGTAAATCTTATTGACGGTGGCCTGCTTGTGCATGGCCAACTGGGCAATCAGCTTGGACACATGTTGCGGAGTGAAAAATTCGCCGCCCGATTTACCGGCATTGGCGGCATAGTTAGAAATTAAGAACTCGTAGGCATCGCCAAACAGGTCAATATGGCTTTCTTGGAAATTGCCAAAGCTTAGTTTTTCTACGCCTTTAAGTACAGAGGCTAAGCGGGTATTTTTATCGGCAACGGTGTTGCCTAGGCGGTTACTGGTGGTATCAAAATCGGCAAACAAGCCTTTAATGTCTAATTCAGAGGGATAACCATTGGCCGAGCTTTCGATAGCAGAAAATAGGGCGGCTAAATCGGTGTTGAGGTTAGCATTATTATTGGCGGTGGCGGCTATGTTGGCAAACAACTGGTTGGGGTAGATGAAATAACCTTTGGTTTTAATGGCATCGTCTTTTATTTCTGCGCTGATAACATCATCGGGAAGTGCTGCATAATTAACACTTTCATCACCGCCTTCAATGTAACTGGCAAAGTTTTCGCTAATAAACCGATAGAACAACGTGCCTAATACATATTGCTTAAAATCCCAGCCATCGACTGAGCCACGTACCTCATTCGCGATTTGCCAAATTTGGCGTTGTAGTTCGGCGCGTTGTTGGGTACTTGTCATTATGGGAATCCTGTTTAAATATGTTTTAAATTGCCAAATGATGCGCCTCTTAATTCGGAGTTTAATTACATTTTCAAAGACAGCTAATTTGCATTTGCTTGTCGTTTCAAATTAATCTTCATTGCTTGCTAGGGACGTTAACGACCGATCAGCTGTCATCATTGGCGTTGTCAGCTTGAATTATACAGTGACGGGAATAAAGACGGTAATCTTGCGGCTACGCAAAGCTTTAGTATTGTAGGCTAGCAAGGGTTTGATCGCAGACGAATAGATTAAGGCGAAAGGCGAAAGATTAACTTGCTAGCCGAGCTATTAAAACAATCATAGCGCTAACTAGCACTCGCTAGACTTATTACTGCAATAATAGGGTTATCATTGCTTTAACAAGACCTATTACTGCAATAACAGGGCTATCATTGCTTTAACAAGACCTATTACTGCAATAACAGGGCTATCATTGCTTTAACAAGACCTATTACTGCAATAATAGGGTTATCATTGCTTTAACAAGACCTATTACTGC
>CAIVYW010000561.1 GCA_903910205.1 uncultured Methylococcaceae bacterium
CGCAATTTTGGATGTTGATTCAGGCGGCTAATAAATAGTTGATCTTCGTTTGTGTTCATGGATTATGTAAAAATAAAAGTATTTTACATGATCCCCGCACTTTTAATCACACCCCTAATAACCAGGATAAATTTCCTTTTTTAGCAAAGTCATAAGCCATGGTTTCACCTAAGGGCAGCAGACTTAGCTCTAAGCCCTGAATAAATAAACACAGCCCTAGCACCACAAAAAACAGTCCTATCAATAAGCGATCTGCATCAGCGATGGGTTTTCCAATGACTAACACTTGAAAAATTAATACCACGACTATAATCGGTGCTAAATCCAGAAAACTACTCACTAGTTGCTTAATAAAGCGTCTTTTTATCATCAGGATTCCGGTTGTTAAAGGTATCGTTTCAATCAGTACCTTACTTTCTGGCCTCAATTAATTTAAAAACATCACTACTGTCTGCATCAATACGCACATTAGAAAAGCCACAGGATTTAACCTGTTTTAGGGTATTTCTATTAATATTAGCTCCCATTACCCACCGTATTAGTGGATTAATGAGATTCATTAACCTAGCAAGTAGAGGTCGTGAGCTGATCACTTGCTCAACTAACAAAACCTGCCCACCGGGTTTACAAACACGACATAATTCTTTTAAGCCTTTTTGTGGCAATGGCACGGAGCAAAAAACAAAACTAGCAATGACGACATCAAAGCTATTATCGGCATAACATAAGGATTGCACATCCATCAAATTAAGCGTGACAGCAACAGCCTTTCTTATTTTTTTATGCTCTGCCTGCTTTAGCATAGCGGGACTAAAATCAATAGCGGTAATTTGAGCATCGACAGGATAGTAATCAAAATTTTTGCCCGTCCCTACGCCCACTTCCAAAATATGAAGGCCGTCAACCTTAGCCCATAATTTCTTACGCCAGCGTCTATAAAAAAAGCCTTCCATGATGGCTTGGCAACCATCAAAATAAGGCGCGATTCGCTCATATCGTTGTTTAATAGCAAGACTATCAGATTTCATAATGGCCTTTAAAAGAAAAGAGTTCACGAATATTACCGTGCAAACTCAAGCTTCATCAACATTATTATTAACTGTCATGTAAAATAAGCAAAAACGTCCCGCTAAAGTAGATCAGGACGAGTAACCCAGCTCACTCAACACCCCGTCATGAGTGTAAAACCGGATATTAGATTAGTGATAGACGTAAAAACCCAAGTAAATGATTTAGTACAGACACCACTGCCTACAGAGTATGGTGAATTTGTTTTGCATTATTACAGCAATAGCATTGATAACAAAGAGCATATAGCCTTAGTTAAAGGTGATGTTTCTCATAAAGAACAGGTGCCGGTACGCATACATTCCGAATGCTTTACCGGTGATGTACTCGGTTCAAGGCGATGTGATTGTGGTGAACAACTCGCTATGGCTATGCAGTTAATTAATGATGCAGGCTTCGGCGTTTTGATTTATCTACGCCAAGAGGGTCGAGGCATCGGTTTATTAAAAAAACTTCAAGCCTATAACTTACAAGACCAAGGCATGGATACCGTAGATGCCAATATCCACCTAGGTTATCTTGCTGATGAAAGAGAATACAGCATTGCAGCATCGATTTTAGAAAGCTTACAGATAAAATCTATCCAGTTATTAACCAATAATCCCCAAAAAATAGATGACCTTAAAAAGTTAGGCATTAATGTCCAAGGGCGTATTCCAGTAGAAGTCATCGCTCATCATGATAATGTCGACTATTTAAAAACTAAAGCCAAGAAAATGGCCCATATGCTGTTTGGTTCTCAAAAAAAGCAGTAGCTCTCTAAATGCGCGGCATTGGATTGGAGCGTGACGGAGTTTATAACCCCGTTACTCACGTTTGAAAAGCTATTGAAGCATCCAAACGTTTCGGTCTGGGTTGCAAACTCCGACCGGCATGTAGCTATTAAGCGGCAATTCGAGTAATGTTTGGACAGCCCTTTTGAGTAGCCCGCCACAAATCATACTTAACTTGCATACTTAACCAAAACTCAGCAGACGTCCCTAACCATAGCGACAATCTTAATGCCATATCAGCACTAATATTACTGTTACCATTGAGAATCTTAGATAAGGTAACTCTTGAAACTTTTAATTCGCCTGCGGCAGTCGTTATAGACATGGACTCAGGTATCCATTCACGAAGAACCAGCCCTGGATGTGGAGGATTGTGCATAGTCATATTAATTTCCTAATGATAATCCAGCAAGATAACATCCTCACTTTCAAATCTAAATGTTAAGCGCCAGTTTCCATTCACAGAAATTGAATAATGCCCTTTCATATCACCTTTTAGTTCGTGTAACTGCCATGATGGGACATTAATATCATTTTTAGATTTAGCGTTATCAAGTGAGACAAGTTGCAAGCGTAACTTTTGCTCATGCTGCGCCTGAATACCGACTTTATTACCTGTTTCGAAGAAAATCTTTAAACCTTTGTGCGAGAAACTTTTAATCATGATTAATTGTAAACCGCAAGTTAACACTTAACAATATTTACCTTCAAATCATAAGATAAAACTCATGCTCGCCAGATTTATACAAATCTTTGAAAGCGTGACGGGGTTTATAAGCCATACGCATCAAGCTAAGCCCACCACATTGCAATGATGACACCCCCGATCGAAACGTTTAGATGCACCCAAACGGCGCTATATAATCAAAAGTAGGAATGTTTCTTCGGTGATCTTTCAAAGATAATGGCAATATCAAACGTTTGAGACGGGGTTATAAACCCCGTCTCGCGAGCTCTCTTATTGGAATAACCGAGCTTTCATTTGCAACATGAAGACTCTCTTAGTGGGCAGATACAGGTCTATATGGCCTGTATATTTTCAAGTTAAGCCTATTTTTAAAACTAAAGCCGTGTTAGCGCGGCCTCATTAAGGCATTGCTTTTATGCTCTTGCCTTAGGCTTTAGCCAGAGTTCAAGTACTGCAGATAAATGTTCTACATCAATAGGCTTAGCGATAAAACCTACCATCCCACAAGCGATACAGTTATTGCGCTCTATCTCTGTGGCACCGGCACTTAGGGCAATAATGGGTAAGGTAGCCAGCTTTTCTTGCTGCCGTATCTGTTCGGTGGCTTCAATACCATTCATGATAGGCATATGAATATCCATTAACACGGCATCAAAACTATCTTGTTCCAGCAAGGTTAATGCTTCTTGACCCTGATAGGCGACCTTGCTAATAATCCCTAAATGCGTCAGATGTTCTTGAATGAGTTTTTGTGAAAGTACATTATCTTCCACCACCAAAACACGATAGCCTTTAAACTTATTGAGCTGTAATTTGTTTTGTATTGCAGAGCCTACAGGCATTAAGTGAGCCGTATGCGTTAAAGGCTCTCTATTGAGATCCAACTGTACGCTAAAGCTAAATGAGCTACCTTGTCCTTTGTAACTCACCAGCGTAATTTCACCGCCCATTAGCTCTACCAGCTCTTTACTAATGACCAAGCCTAAGCCGGTGCCGCCATATTGCCTAGAAAAAGAGCCATCTACCTGACTAAATTCTTTAAATAACTTATCTTGATCGTCAATGGCAATACCGATACCGGTATCTGAGACACAAAATAACAACTGGACTTGTGACAGACTAATACTTTCCGTGGTTATTTTTAGCTTAACCGATCCTTGTGCGGTAAATTTAATGGCATTACCCACTAAATTAATCAGCACTTGTTGTAGCCTGAGTTTATCGCCCAGTAATTCAAGAGGGATAGAGCCATCACGCTCTATAGCAAAATCTAAGCCTTTTTGTTGTGCAAAGCCATAAAACAAGGTGCTAACCGTGCTAACCGACATTCCGCAC
>CAIVYW010000562.1 GCA_903910205.1 uncultured Methylococcaceae bacterium
CCAGCATCCTAGATCTAGTTATCGCGGCATCCTATTAATTCTAAATGATTACAATTTAAGTGTGATTTACCTGACTTACCCCTATAAATGAAAAAAATATTTTACAGATACAAATTATCGCCAACACTTCAATTATCCTGTATCTTTTTCAGTGCGGTATTAGTTATGGTTAGCTATGAGTTCTTGAAAGAGATTTACTTTCAAGGTAGGCTGTCTTTATGGCAATCTCATGGCATTACAATCATCGTCACGGCCATATTTTCGACATTAGCTGCATTTTTAACCATTCGCTTAGCTAATGGATTAATGAAAGAATCACAGCAAGCACATTTGAAACTCACAAGTGTCAACAAATATCTATTTGATGCCGTTATTTTAATCAATGAACGCGGTATCATCGAAACTATTAACCCGGCTACTGAAAAAATGTTTGGCTATAGCCCCAAGGAACTCATTGGTTGTAACATCGCTATATTAATGCCGGAACCTTTTTCTAGCGCACACGATAGTTATCTTCATAATTTTTTGACGACCAGAATTCCCAAAATTATCGGCAAGACTCGACGAGAAGTTTTAGGTAAGCGAGCTAACGGTGATATTTTCCCGATAGATTTGGTTGTTAGCGAAATGGTGAGCAACGGACGATCTGAGTTTATTGGAATTATCCGAGATATGACCGACTATAAACGTGCCGATCTTGAAATGACAAAGCTCAGACAGATTGAACAGCAAAGACTAGACGACCTGAATCATGAGCTTGAAATTGCCGCTAGAGTGCAAAAAAACATGCTGCCCACCGATTTCCCACTTTATCCACAATGTAAAGAATTTGACGTGTTTGCCTCTATGGTGCCGGCTAAACAAGTTGGCGGTGATTTTTATGATGCCTTTCTTATGAATGAGAATACCTTGTTTGTCGCTATCGGCGATGTATCCGGTAAAGGTGTCTCAGCAGCACTACATATGGCACAATGTATGGCACACTTGCGTATGCTCTCACTACACGAATCACAACCCCATAAAATATTACGTAGACTAAATAACCTTCTTTGCGAGCATAGTAGCTATGATATGTTCATATCGCTATGCTGTGGCACTCTTAATATCCAAACAGGTGAGTTTGTTTATTCTAACGCTGGACATAATCCACCGCTCACCAATGCCATTAATGGTTGTTTTGAATTTATGCCAGTACCTAAGTCTATAGTCCTTGGCTATATGAAAGATATAAAATACAAATCCTTATCGGTGCAATTAAATCCGAGTGATACTGTTTTTTTGTATACCGACGGTGTTACCGAAGCCGAAAATCAACAACAGGATTTATTTTCTGATGAACGATTATTAAATATTTTTCTTACTTCCGAAGACGTTTCTGTCCAAAAAATCATTAAACGGGTCAGTACTGAAATAGATCGATTTACTGAAGGCAATGAACAGTCGGATGACATCACTATGTTGTCGCTACAGTATCTTGGTAGCAACTATTTTGCTAACTAATCGGCATTTCATCATCTTGTTATTTTCAACCGTTATAATGACTTGCAGCTGTTTTTCATCGTGATAAAAATGGCTACCAACTTAAGGCGGGACAGTGTAAATAGTACATCGTTGCCACGCTCTGCGTGGGAATGCAGCCCCTAGCGCTCCAGCGCTGCCAAGCACGCGCTCATAATAACCCAGCCAAAAATCAAAAACTATAGGTATTACTACGAATAGCCATGTAAAACAAATCGCTATAGGCTACACACTCAATAATCAAAATAGAGAGCCGCTCATGACTGAACATTATCTTAATATGACTATTACTCAAGCTCAGGTTGACAGCCTGCTTGCAAGTCTAAAAACCATAGATGCCAGCTTACCCTCACTCATCGAGCTCAGCCCAGAACAGCGCAAAGGCATGGCGCATTCTAGCGACAAAGACTTAGGCTTTATTCAAAAGACCCTGCAATTAGCAGAGCAGCATCCTGAAATCTTTCCCACTAACTTTAATATAGAGGCTATGCGCAGAGATGTAGACACGCTACAAAAACTAGATGCCATGTTATATGCCATCGTGTTACTCAGTGGTAAGTTTCATGATTCTCGTTTTGCCGCCGGTAGCCAAAGTCTTAGTCAAGCACGTACGGTCTATCAATTTATAAAGACCCATAACCAACTCACCGGCAGTCTTGAAGATGCCGTTGCTGATTTAGCTAAGCAATATGCCCATAATAAGCCCGTAAAAACGCCTAAGATAGCATCCGAATTGGCCAGTCCAGCGCCGCTGACGGGCGCTGATGGCTAAGCGTTAAGCTAATCAGTGAGTGGGCTTGGCCTACTTAGGCGAGTCAGTGGGCATTGAGGTCTAGCTAGGGGGCAGAGAGTCCAGCAACGCTTTAATTAATTGATAAGCACTGGGCTAGTGCCCATAAGACTTGGGCTTGCTAGCCTAGTATGAGTCTTAGTTAAGGGTAGTCGCTAGGCCGCATAGCCAGCTTGATGGGCATTTATCGTTGCCACGCACTGCGTCACTGCCATTAAGTTAAGTAATAAGGTATTAATAATCATTATGTTGTGAATTTTAAAAATCCCCCCCCTTTGTAGAGGGGGGTTAGGGGGGATTTATCAACATAAGCATTTGCTTTATCATAATTTTCTCTTAACTGTGGGCAGTGACGCCGGAGCGTGGGAACGATAAGAAAAGCTTTCACTACTGTTTTGTCCAGCCTTAAGTTGGTAGCCCATTTGCGGTAACAGTATTATCCTCAGGTTCATCTATAACGCTATTCGATAATATGCCTATACCGTCGATCTCAATTCTGACGGTTTGACCCGGTTTCATATAGCCACGCGGCTGCATCTTTACACCGACGCCACTAGGTGTCCCCGTAGTAATGACATCGCCTGGTTCTAGTGTCATGGCTGGAGATAAATAAGCGACCATTTCGTAACAATTAAAAATCATTTGCTGAGTATTGCCGTCTTGCCGCAACTCATCGTCTATCCAGGTTTTAATAGAGAGCTGATGCGGGTCAACGACTTCGTCGGAAGTCACTATCCAAGGTCCCAAAGGTCCACAGGTATCGAAAGATTTGCCTATCATCATGGTCGCTGAGCGTGCCTGCCAATCACGTACTGAGACATCATTAGCAATAGTAAAGCCGGCGATCACCTGATGAGCCTTATCGACAGGAACATGTCGGCAACGCTTACCGATTACAAAAGCCAGTTCGCCTTCATAATCTAATTTATCGGATACTTTAGGTAAGTGTATAAAATCACCATGACCAATCACGCAACTACTTTGTTTGGTAAAAAAACTAGGGTATTTAGGTTGCTCTGCGCCGGTTTCAGTAATATGATCCGCATAGTTTAGGCTGATACCTAGATACTTTCCGGGCCTTGGTATTGGTGCATTAAGCTTAACATCTGCTAGATTAAAACGTCCTTGGCCACTGTCAATTAAGGTCTGCATAGCTAGCAACGCTTGTGATCCAGCACTCAGGAACTCGATCATGGTATTAGGAATATTAGCATTACTTAGGCTATCGATAACCACATTATCAATGACTGCACCCACACGGGATAAATTGTTATGAGTAAAGGTCACTAGTTTCATTGATTGTGTTTCCTGTATGATGGCACGCAGCGTTATTTTATAACGAAGATTAGCCAATAAAAAAAAGATATAATAAACCCTTTTATACAGAGGAACAGAACATGAATAAAAACTGGATTGCCCCCTCCATCTTATCTGCTAATTTCGCCAAATTAGGTGAAGAAGTTGATAACGTTTTAAAAGCCGGCGCTGATGTCGTGCATTTTGATGTTATGGATAATCATTTTGTACCTAACTTAACTATCGGACCTTTGGTTTGTGAAGCTTTAAGAAAACATGGCGTTACTGCACCTATCGATGTGCATTTGATGGTAGAGCCTGTAGATCGACTTATTCCTGACTTTGCTAAAGCCGGTGCTAGTATTATTACTTTTCACCCAGAAGCCTCGGTGCATATAGATCGCACCCTGCAATTGATTAAAGATTGCGGTTGCCAAGCCGGTTTAGTCTTTAACCCAGGTACATCGCTGCATTATTTAGATTATGTCATGGATAAATTAGACATCATTTTATTAATGTCAGTTAACCCAGGTTTTGGTGGACAATCATTTATTCCATCAGCCTTGGATAAATTAAAGTTGGTCAGAAAAAGAATTGACGACAGCGGTCTAAATATTCGTTTAGAAATTGATGGTGGCGTAAAAACGGACAATATCCGTGCTATTAAAGCGGCGGGTGCTGATACCTTTGTTGCGGGTTCAGCGATTTTCAGCCAACCTGATTACAAAAAAGTCATTGATGAAATGCGTGCGGAATTGGCATTAGCTGTTTAGTTTAGCCTTGTAGGATGGGTAGAGCTAACAGCGAAACCCATCTCATCGGTTTATTGATTAAGATGGGTTTCGGCTATCGCCTCTACCCATCCTACCTCGCTAATTATGATTCTGCGAATTCAGATATAAAAGCAATTTAGGGTACAGCTCTCGTACGATACTCTTTAAACACGTTGAATAACAAAACCATCATGACCCTAGAACAATTCAATAACTACGCCGAGCAAGGCTATAATCGCATCCCCGTTAGCCGTGAAGTTCTGGCTGATTTGGATACGCCGTTAAGTGCTTATCTAAAACTAGCCGATGGTGCATATTCCTATTTATTTGAATCCGTACACGGTGGTGAACAGTGGGGTCGTTACTCCATTATAGGTTTGCCTTGTAAAACGGTGGTTAAAATCAGCGGCAATTTGATCCATGTAGAAAAAAACGGTGAATTATTAGAAACCGTGACACATGACAATCCATTGATCTGGATTGAGCAATTTAAGTTACGCTATAAGGTGCCAGATATTGCTGAGTTACCGCGATTTAATGGTGGCTTGGTCGGCTATTTCGGTTATGAAACGATACATTATATAGAGCCGCGACTACGTGGAGCCAAAAAGCCAGATGCGCTAGGTTGTCCTGATATTCTATTGATGGTGTCAGAAGAAATGTTGGTGTTTGATAATTTATCAGGCAAGGTGTTATTGCTGACTCATGCTAATCCTGAAGAAGTTGATGCTTATGACCGCGCGGTGACGCGAGTAGCTGAACTGGCTAAGCGCTTGCGCGATATGCCTGCCAAGCCAAAAAATCACAGTAGTCCTAGACTAGTTGAAGAGTCGGATTTTATTTCTGGCTTTACTCAACAAGGTTATGAAGATGCGGTACGTAAAGCCAAGGACTACATTACCGATGGCGATATTATGCAAGTGGTGTTATCGCAACGCTTATCGATTCCTTATAACGCTTCACCGTTGAATTTATACCGCGCCTTGCGTTGCTTAAATCCATCGCCCTACATGTTTTATTTAAATTTGGATGATTTTCATATCGTAGGCTCTTCACCCGAAATATTGGTTAGGTTAGAAGATAATACCGTCACGGTGCGGCCCATTGCCGGAACTCGAAGACGAGGTGTTACACCAGAGCAAGATATAGCTCTTGAACAGGAATTATTAGCAGATCCTAAAGAACTAGCTGAACACTTAATGCTAATTGATTTAGGGCGTAATGATGCGGGACGTGTCTCTGAAATAGGTAGCGTACAGTTAACCGATAAAATGATTGTTGAGCGTTATTCTCATGTGATGCACATTGTTTCCAACGTGACAGGAACACTACAGCAAGGTAAAAATGCTTTTGATGTATTAGCTGCTACTTTTCCTGCTGGAACAGTGAGTGGTGCGCCAAAGATTCGTGCTATGGAGATTATTGATGAATTAGAGCCTGTGAAGCGTGGTATTTATTCAGGTGCTGTCGGATATATCGCTTGGTCAGGTAATCTGGATACGGCTATTGCCATTAGAACTGCAGTTATTAAAGATAATGTCTTACATATACAAGCCGGTGCGGGTATCGTTTATGATTCCATACCGACCAATGAATGGGATGAAACCATGAACAAGGGACGCGCTATCTTCCGTGCCGTTAGTATGGCTGAAGCTGGTTTAGAAGGAGAACAATTATGAGCGCAGTTAAAATCCCCCCTAGCCCCCCTTTATTAAAGAGGGGAGTTAATGTGGTTATGGTCGATAATTACGACTCTTTCACTTATAACTTAGTGCAGTACTTAGGCGAACTCGGTGCTGATGTCACGGTTGTTCGTAATGATCAGATCACTGTTGACGAGATAGAAAATCTAGCGCCAGATAAAATCGTTATTTCTCCGGGTCCTTGCACGCCCAAAGAAGCGGGTGTGTCTGTTGCCACCATTTTAAAATTTGCAGGGCGGCTTCCTATTTTAGGCGTCTGTTTGGGTCATCAAAGTATCGGTTATGCCTTTGGCGGTCATATTATTCACGCTAAAGCTATTATGCACGGCAAAACCTCACCGATTTATCATCATAATGTTGGCGTATTTAAGGGATTAAATAATCCATTTACGGCGACCCGTTATCATTCTTTGGTTATCGAGCAAGAAACGTTGCCAGATTGCTTAGAAGTTACGGCTTGGACGCAAAATGAACAGGGTGAGCTGGATGAAATCATGGGGGTTAGGCATAAGACGCTGGATATTGAAGGTGTACAGTTCCATCCTGAGTCGATTTTGACAGAATTTGGTCATGAATTGCTGAAGAACTTTTTAGACCGTTAAACTTTTCTTTTACCATTAAAAACACCCGATAATAAATGCTCATACAACACGCCATACAAAAGTTGCTAGATAGGCAAAATCTTAATGTCGATGAAATGCGCATCGTCATGCGTTTTATTATGTCTGGTAACGCTACCGACGCACAAATAGGTGGATTTTTAATCGCTTTACGCTGCAAGGGTGAAACCATCGCTGAAATCGCCGCTGCTGCAGAAGTAATGCGCGAATTAGCGACCAGCGTGAATATTACCGGTGAACATATTATAGATACTTGTGGCACAGGTGGTGATGGCGCAAATACGTTTAATATATCTACCACAAGTGCTTTTGTTGTCGCTGCTGCCGGCGGACAAGTGGCTAAGCATGGTAATCGTTCGGTATCTAGCCGTTGTGGTAGTGCCGATGTACTGGAAGTCGCTGGCGTCAATCTTGATTTAAGTGTTGAACAAGTAGTCCAGTGCGTCAATGAAATCGGTGTCGGTTTTTTGTTTGCGCCTAAACATCATGGCGCAATGAAGCATACGATTAAGGTACGTAAAGACATGGGAGTTAGAACCTTATTTAATTTATTAGGACCTTTATCTAATCCTGCCGCTGCACCCAACCAATTATTGGGTGTTTTTGCAAAAGAGTGGGTCGAGCCTTTGGCGCAGGTGTTAAAAAAACTCGGTAGCCAGCATGTTTTAGTGGTCAATGCGGAAGATGGTTTAGATGAAATCAGTATTGCCGCCGCGACC
>CAIVYW010000563.1 GCA_903910205.1 uncultured Methylococcaceae bacterium
GGCAATTTTATAATCTTGAAAACTCATCTGTATTCCTGTGTTAGCGTTTAATTAAAGACCTGCCGCATCTTTTAATGCGTCAACCTTGTCTGTTTTTTCCCAGCTAAAGCTGTCTTCGGTACGACCAAAGTGACCATAAGCTGCAGTGGTTTGATAAATAGGCTTTAATAAATCCAACGTTGCAATTAAGCCTTTGGGTCTTAAGTCAAAATTATCTCTGATTATTTGTACCAGTCTGTCTTCGCTTAATTTGCTAGTACCAAATGTTTCTACAGTGATTGAAGTAGGTTCAGCAATGCCGATGGCATAAGAGACTTGAATTTCACAACGCTCAGCTAAGCCTGCAGCAACAATGTTTTTTGCTACGTAGCGAGCCATGTAGGCTGCGGAACGATCAACTTTAGAGGGATCTTTGCCAGAAAATGCACCACCACCATGTCTTGCCATGCCGCCGTAAGTATCGACAATAATTTTACGCCCTGTTAAACCACAATCGCCTACGGGACCACCAATAATGAATTGTCCGGTGGGGTTGATAAAGAATTTAGTGTCTTTATGTAACCATTCCTTAGGCAGTACCGGCAGAATGATTTCATCCATGACCGCTTCATGTAAGGCTTTGTTGCTGATTTCTGGTGAGTGCTGGGTTGATAAAACCACCGCATCAATAGCTACTGGTCTATTATTTTCGTATCTGAAGGTAATTTGACTCTTAGCATCAGGACGCAACCAAGGCAGTGTCTTATTCTTACGCACATCGGCCTGACGTTTAACCAGTAGATGTGAATAGGTAATAGGCGCTGGCATTAAGACATCGGTTTCATTGCTGGCATAACCAAACATTAAGCCTTGGTCACCGGCACCTTGCTCATGATCTTCGCCTTCATCAACACCCATGGCAATATCGGGTGATTGTTTGCCTATGGCATTTAATACCGCGCAACTATTGCCGTCAAAGCCTATGTCGCCATGATCATAACCGATGTCACAGACTACTTTTCTGACTAAGGCTTCAAGATCTACCCAAGCATGAGTCGTGACTTCTCCGGCTAGCACGACCATGCCGGTTTTTACTAGCGTTTCACAGGCGACTCTTGATTTTGGATCTTGAGCTAATAAAGCGTCAAGGACGGCATCAGAAATTTGATCCGCGACTTTGTCGGGATGGCCTTCTGAAACGGATTCTGATGTAAAACTAAAGTTATTGCTCATGTTATTACCTATAAAGTAAATCTTAGATATAAAAAAGGCTGCGTTAGCAGCCTTTTTTCTTTCTTTCTTTAATGATGGTGGGCCCTGTAGGACTTGAACCTACGACCTGCCGATTATGAGTCGGACGCTCTAACCAGCTGAGCTAAGGGCCCTATATTAGTTACTCGCCGTCAAGAAAACATCTTAGTTGCTCTGAGCGAGAGGGGTGTCTTAATTTTCGTAATGCTTTTGCTTCAATTTGACGTATGCGTTCGCGAGTTACGTCAAATTGTTTTCCAACTTCTTCTAAGGTATGGTCGGTATTCATGTTGATACCGAAGCGCATACGTAAAACTTTTGCTTCTCTTGCGGTTAATCCAGCGAGTACGTTTTGTGTAGACTCTCGTAAGCCTGCAATAGTAGCAGCTTCTACTGGAGACAATACTTTAGCATCTTCTATGAAATCTCCCAAATGAGAATCTTCATCATCACCAATAGGTGTTTCCATCGAGATCGGTTCTTTGGCAATTTTTAAGACTTTACGAACCTTGTCTTCTGGCATTTCCATGCGTTCTGCCAATTCTTCTGGTGTCGCTTCACGTCCCATTTCTTGCAGTATTTGCCGAGAAATTCGATTCAGTTTATTGATTGTTTCAATCATGTGTACTGGAATACGAATGGTTCTAGCTTGATCTGCAATAGATCTAGTGATCGCCTGTCTGATCCACCAAGTAGCATAAGTTGAAAACTTGTAGCCACGACGGTATTCAAATTTATCAACAGCCTTCATTAAACCAATATTGCCTTCTTGGATTAAATCTAAAAATTGTAAACCACGGTTAGTATATTTTTTAGCAATGGAAATGACAAGTCTTAAATTAGCTTCTATCATTTCTTTTTTAGCCCGCCTAGCTTTAGCTTCGCCTATAGACATGCGGCGATTAATATCCTTCAAGGTATTAATGTTGACACCAAAGTCAGTTTCTAGTTCGGCTAGTAGGCGTTGTGCTTTTTTTAATTCTTTTTCGCGTTTTTTTAATGCTTCTGAATATTTGTTTGCGTTATTCAGATAGCTATCTAACCACTCAGAGCTAGATTCTTTTTCAGTGAATGAGGCAATAAATTCTTTGCGTGGCATTCCTGCATCTTTAGTAAAAATATCTAGAATTATTTTTTCTTGTTCTCTAACGCTAGCAACGCCCGTTGGAATAATGGCTGTTAATCTTTTTAAATATTGTGGCGTCCATTTAAATTCCATGAACAATTCAGCTAAAGTTTCAAAAGATTTTTCAGCTTTATCGTTAGAATAACCCTGTTTTTTAATTAGGGTAGATGTTGCTTTAAGTTGTTTTCTAAGTGCTTCAACTTTTTCTAGCACTTCCTCGTAGTTTAGACCCTTTGCTTCTTCTTCGACGACTTCAGTTACTTCTTCTGTGCCGTCAGAAATTGGAAGTGCGGCTATTAAATCACCGGTATCACTTAGGTCAACAAAACCAGAAATTAAATCAGTGAGTCTAGTTTCTGATCCTTCTTCAGAAATCGAATCAAAAGATTGTAAGAAGTTTTCTACTACGATACTTGAGCGAGAAATCGCTTTGACTAATTGTTGTTGGCCTTCTTCAATGCGTTTAGCAATTTTTAATTCATCTGCGCGTGTTAAAAGCTCTACTGAGCCCATTTCGCGCATATACATACGAACCGGGTCGGTGGTTCTGCCAAATTCACTATCTACTGAGGCCAATGCAGCAACTTCTTCTGCATCTTCATCGTCAGTAGTGACGGCAGCAGAATCTGTAATTAATGAGTCTTCGTCGGGTGCCGTTTCATAGACTTTGATCCCCATCTCATTGATCATGCCAATGATGTCTTCGATTTGCTCTGGATCAACAATGTCACTGGGTAAGTGATCATTAACCTCGGCATAAGTCAGGTACCCCTGCATTTTGCCTTTGGCTATTAACTGTTTTAACTGGGACTGTTGTTGTTCTTGATTCATTATTTACTTATTTAAGTACGACCATGCCAACAGCTAATCTTACTATAATTGTCAATATTTAGCATTAAATTATTTGTCAGTGAGCATTTTAATTAATAATTGTTGTTCGTGAATATCTAATCCTTGGTTTTGTGCTTTCGTTTCTAACTTAGCAATCGCTGCGTATTTTCCTTGTTTAAGTAAAGAGTTAAGGGTGTCTGCAAAAACCATGTCTATATTATTTTCTGACACATATAGATTTAGTGAGGCTAAGGCTTTGACTGATTTTTCGTGGGCAGTGTTGCGATAATGTTCGATTAATATGGCCGTATTGACAGTATTTTTGCTTAATATGACCTGCTGTATGTTCTTAAATAACGCTATGCCCCGAATATCTAAGAGATCCCAATTGATATTTTTCTGGTCTATATTGTGAATTAGCCTAGGGTTTTGTAGTAATAATGCGGTGGCAGTTTTAGCTGATTTTACAGATGCTGATTGAGGGGAAGTATTGGGGGTTTTTTTTTCTGTATAAGGAGTCTTCGATTTGGAGGGGTTATTCAAGTCGTTGAGTGTCGATATTCCAGAGATTGTTTTTAGGCGAGAAAGCATCATTTCACGAAAAATTCCTTCGGGTAATTTTTCTAGGTAAGGCTTGGCTTTTCCGACTAATTGCGCGCGTCCTTCCATTTCAGAGAGATTTAGTTTTTCTGATATATGTTCAAAAAAATAATCTGATAGAGCTTGAGCTGTTTGTACGCGTAGTGTGAAATTTGCTAAGCCTTCTTTGCGAACTAGAGAGTCAGGATCTTGATTTTGTGGCAATACCATTATTCGGCAAGATCGATTATCTTTTAGACTCAAAAATACTGACTCCATGGCTTTCCATGCTGCGGCTAGACCTGCTTTGTCGCCATCAAAGCACAATACTATTTCCGGTGAAAATCGAAATAATAAATTAAGATGCGCTAGTGATATTGCTGTGCCTAGTGCTGCAACGGCATAATTAATGCCGAATTGTGAGAGACTAATAACGTCCATGTAGCCTTCAACTATAAGGATTTGAGCTGGCTTAGGATTTTTTTTTAGCAGTTCATATAGGCCGTATACTTCATTGCCTTTATGAAATAAAGTGGTTTCTGGGGAATTTAGATATTTAGGTAGGGAGTCATCCATTACGCGGCCACCAAAGCCGATGATTCGACCACGCTTGTCGCGAATAGGAAAAATAATTCTGTTGCGAAAGCGGTCGTAGACTTGTCCATCCTCCTTGTTAACAAGTAATCCTGCTTTGATTAGAGCATTATGATCAAAGGAGTTGGCTAAGGCTTTCCATTCATTAGGTGCGTAACCTAGTATGAATTCATTTGCACAATCGCCATTGACGCCTCGGGCTTTTAGATAATCAACGGCTTTTTTGCCTTCATCGCTAGTACGTAACTGTTGCACATAAAAGTTTGCAGCCTGATCCATTAGTTGGTAAAGACTGTTTAGATCTTCTTTTTTTTCGTCAGCTTGATAGGAGGTAGTTTCTCTAGGTACAGTAATTCCAGCAAAGGCGGCAAGATCTTCAACGGCCTCAACGAATTCTAGATTATTTAGATTCATCAGAAAGTTAATAGCATTTCCGCTGATTCCACAACCAAAGCAATGAAAGAATTGTTTGTTTCTATTGACAGAAAAACTAGGTGTTTTTTCTGTATGAAAGGGGCAGCAGGCAACATAGTTAGTGCCTGTTTTTTTAAGAGGGGTGTGCGAATCGATTAAGTCAACTATATCAACTCGCACCAATAGATCATCTATAAAATCGCGAGGGATTCTACCTGACATTTTTTACCCAATAAATTTATTCAGCTAATGCCGTCTTTATTTTGTTACTGACTATAGACATGTCGGCACGTCCTTGCATTTTTTCTTTTAGTAACGCCATTACTTTGCCCATATCTTTAACAGATTTTGCTTTAGATAATTGTATTGCGTCACTTACCATGTCATCAATTTCTTGTTCACATAGCGGTTGCGGTAGGAAGTCTTGAATAACTAAAATTTCAGCTTCTTCAATGACCGCTAAATCAAGTCGATTGGCATCGGTAAATTGTTTTATAGATTCACGTCGCTGTTTGAGCATTTTGTCTAGCACCAAAATAACTCGATTGTTATCGAGTTGGATGCGCTCATCTACTTCAACTTGTTTAATGGCTGCCAATATCAAGCGTATTACACCTAGTCTGGCTTTATGGCCTCCTTTCATGGAGGCTTTCATATCTTCCCTGATACGATCAGTTAATAAATCCATTATGTTAACCTAAGTTACAGAACTGGGCGTCCACGACGTAGGTTTTTCAAAGCATAGCGTTCACGAGCTAGTTTTTTCAAATGACGCTTAACAGCTGCTGCGCCTTTACGCTTACGTTCAGCAGTTGGTTTTTCGTAGAATTCACGGCGACGAACTTCTGCTAATACACCGGCTTTTTCACAAGCGCGTTTGAAGCGACGAATAGCAATATCAAATGGTTCGTTTTCTTTAATTTTCACTGACGGCATTATATGATTCCAAGTATGTTAATATTGATTGCAGGATAACAGCTATCTACAGAATAGATACAATCGACAATTATACATTCACTTTTCTAATTTTCAAAAAAATCAATGTACGTTTTAGGAATAGAAACCTCCTGCGATGAAACTGGTGTAGCCATTTATCATGCGAAGAGAGGTTTAATTAATCATGTTTTATATAGTCAAATCGAGATGCACAGTGAATATGGTGGCGTTGTTCCCGAATTAGCTTCACGTGATCACATCCGTAAACTGGTGCCTCTTATTAAGCAATTAATTGAAGAAAGTCAGCTCACCGCTGCGGATATTAACGGTATTGCTTATACCGCAGGCCCTGGTTTGATGGGCGCTTTATTGGTAGGCGCATCAACAGCAAGAAGTTTAGCGTGGACATGGAATATTCCTGCTGTAGCAGTGCATCACATGGAAGGTCATCTGCTCGCTCCTATGTTGGAAGAGAATCCTCCAGCATTTCCGTTTGTAGCTTTACTAATTTCCGGTGGACATACCTTGTTGGTGCAGGTAAATCAGATAGGTCAATATCTGTTGTTGGGAGAGTCGTTAGATGATGCCGCAGGCGAGGCCTTCGATAAAACAGCAAAGCTATTAGGACTTAGTTATCCGGGCGGGCCTAAGTTATCGAAGTTAGCCGAACAGGGGCATCCGCAAATTAAATTTCCGCGACCTATGACCGACCGTCCTGGATTGGATTTTAGTTTTAGTGGCTTAAAAACTTTCGCGCGTAATACTATTAATGCCTCTGAAAAAACAGCGCAAGATAAGGCCGATATCGCCGCTGCGTTTCAACTAGCCGTTGCCGAAACACTGACTATTAAATGTAAACGTGCTTTACAACAAACGGGTTTAAAACGATTGGTTGTTGCTGGAGGTGTTAGCGCTAACTCTCAAATTCGAGCATTATTAACAGACATGACCATAAAAGAACATGCGCAAATTTATTTTCCTAGGCTAGAGTTTTGTACAGATAATGGGGCTATGATTGCTTATGCTGGCTGTCAGCGCTTAATGCTGAGCCAGCAACAAGGACTAGATATTTTTGCAAGACCACGCTGGCCGATTAGTGAGTTGTATTAAAATGAGATTTAATCCATCTTTTGTTTTGGGGTAATGATTATTCTTCGCCGGCTAATAGCCGTTGAATATTACTTTTATGTCGCCAAAGCAAAAATAGCATCATGATGATTGATGCACCGACGATAAAAGAGTCGCCTACTATAAACCAAGCAAAAATAGGTGATAAAACAGAGGCAGATAATGCAGAGGCGGAGGAAATTTTTCCTATTTTGTATATAAGTAACCATGTTGCTATAAACGCAAGTCCCAGTAGCCATGAAAAGCCTAGCAATACACCTATTGAGGTTGCGACACCTTTGCCACCTTTAAATTTGAAAAATACTGGGTAAAGATGACCTATGAAAGCGGCAAGCCCTATGCTCGCTAATAATAAAGTAGATCCGCCTAATAAGTTCGCGATATAAACGGGGATCAAGCCTTTGAGTAAATCTCCCAGCAATGTAATTCCTGCCGCTTTTTTTCCGCCTATACGCATGACATTAGTCGCGCCTGGATTGCCTGAGCCTTGCTCACGCGGATCGGGTAATCCCATTAAACGGCATATTATAATGGCACTTGAAATAGAGCCTATAAGATAAGCCGTTGGAACAATCAGCCATTCAATCATATAACGTTTTCCTTATTCAGAACTTGTAAGCAGAGCATATTTACCTGATACTTACTGATTATTAAAAATAACACATCATAACCGGAAACAATCATGGACATCATTTTTTTAGGCGGACTTGAAATTGAAAC
>CAIVYW010000564.1 GCA_903910205.1 uncultured Methylococcaceae bacterium
CAGTTTGGGGGATTGCAAAGTATTTCATGCGCAGGCGTGGATGCGCTTTGCAGTGTGGACGGCATCAGTCGACAGTTGGCACAACGAATTTACGAGCTATTTCATCATCAAGATGACCATTCAATTTAATTTACCCACTAATCTTACTTTGCTGAGAATTGCGTTAATCCCGCTCTTAGCGGTTGTTTTTTATTTGCCTTGGCAATACTCCAATATAGCCTGTACGCTGATTTTCTTGTTAGCTGGGTTTACCGATTGGCTGGATGGGTATCTTGCTAGAAAAATGCAATTGGAAACACCTTTTGGTGCTTTCTTAGATCCTGTTGCCGACAAACTGATGGTAACCATTGTCTTGGTTTTCATCGTTCAGCAGCAGGCATCACCTTATTTAGCAATTCCAGCCGCCATTATTATCGGTAGAGAGTTAACAATAGCTTCATTGAGGGAATGGATGGCTGAAATTGGTCAGCGAACTAAAGTGAAGGTCTCTAAATTAGGTAAATGGAAAACGTCTGCACAAATGCTAGCCATTGGCTTTTTGTTATACCGTGAGGATATATGGGGTATTCCTATTAATAATATAGGGTATGGTCTGTTGTATATTGCTGCGGTATTAACCTTGTGGTCGATGACTCATTATCTCAGAGCCGCATTAACTGCTACGGATTAAAAGTATTGATATTGCAAATATCAAGTTTAATAACCAACACCGTTGGTTGTTTTTAACAGCTTGATTCTTTTTTAACACCCAGATAAGCAGCAGATTGACCCGCTGCAATACAAAAAATATGGATCAGGAAATAGAAATTTTTAATGCTTCAACCATAACCACGACATCGAGTGAAATTTTGATAGCAGCTCTTAAGCTGTTTGCCAAAAAAGGTTATTTTAATACGTCGTTAACTGATATTGCTAAGGCTGCTAATGTTAAAAATACCAGTGAAATCTACCAGCACTTCACTAATAAGCAGGTCATCGCTGGGCAATTGTATACGGATATATTCGCTAACCTTAATGAATCCATTGATGAAATATGGCTAAAAAATGATAAGCCATCAGAGCAACTAAGAGGCACTGTTGATTTATTATTTAAATTAACCGAAGACGTTCCTGATGTGATGCGCTTTTTGCTTAATATGAACTTTAATGAGTTTTTGCCAGATGAAAAGCCACTACAAGAAACACCCGCGTTCTGTAAGATTTATAAAATAATACAAGCGGGCATTGCGTCTGGAGAAATACGCAATATCGACCCTATGCTGGGGTATATCTATTTCTTTGGTGTCGTTAATGCAACCCTGCAAGCTGTTTTAGCGGGTGTCTTAGATAAGAAGGCTGATACTTATTTATTACAAACTTGGCTTGCTGCATGGAATGGTCTTGTTAAAAAATAATTCCGCCTATTATCATGGGTGAGGTCGTTCCGTTTAAAAGACCTACAGTCGCTGAGCGGCATAAAGGTAATACCTTATGTCGTAGTGGCTTTCATAAATGGATAGTTCTTAATGACAAGAAATTTGATGTCAAGCTGGGTAAGTTAATTACCGTTTTTCAATGTACACGGTGCGCTAAAATACAGACTAAGGCGTTGTAGTCTAGGCTGTTATTGATGTTGAGATTGGACTTACGTTATCTCAGTACGAAGATGCCGGTGCTATGTCTTCGTGCTGAGATAAGTAGATAGGTGGCTTAGGTTATTTTTTAGCGGTTACTGCAATCATAGGATTAGCTGCAGAAACGGTCACCGTTGCGGTTGAGTCTAATAGTTCTAGTTCTAGTGCTTTTACAGTACCATCAAAAGAATTAAGGCTATCTGGCTCGATTTCTAATATTTGAGTCGGTAGCCCAATTCTGTCTAAGATGGCTAGGAACGGTTCAGGATCAAGTTCTTCGACATTAACCATTGTTTTAGCATCCCATTCACCTGTTGCAACTAACATGGCTGCCGCAACGGGTGGCACACCGGCCGTGTAGCTAATACCTTGTGACTCAACTTCTTCGTAACATTTTTTGTGATCTGAAACTTGATAGATCAGGACTTCACGCTTTTTGCCATCTTTCCAGCCTTTAATAAAGTTACCAATACAGGTATTTCCTGTGTAACCAGGCGCTAGCGTCATAGGATCAGGAAGTAGTGCTTTAACCATCTTAAGTGGCACAACCTCTTGGCCTGTCGTTAGTGTTACAGGTAAGTGTGATAGAAAGCCTAGTGTGCGTAGCACAGTAAAGACATTGATGTAATGATCGCCAAAACCCATCCAAAAGCGAATGCTGTCGGCATCAATGTTTTTTGACAAAGAATGTAGTTCGTCATGGCCATTCAAATAAATAGGTTGTTTGCCTACCACGGGGAAATCATATTCTCTTTTGACTGAGTGAGTGGGGAATTCCGCCCATTGACGATCTATCCAAGTCCACACTTTTACGAATTCACGAAAATTAATTTCGGGGTCGAAGTTAGTTGAAAAATATCGACCATGACTACCTGCGTTAACATCAAGGATATCAATAGTCTCTATTTTGTCGAAATAACGTTTAACAGCGAGTGCGCAATACGCATTAACGACACCCGGATCAAAGCCTGCACCTAAAATAGCGGTGATACCTTTTTCTGCACAACGATCTTTTCGTTTCCATTCGTAATTAGCGTACCAAGGTGGCTCTTCACATACTTTGTCTGGATCTTCATGTATTGCCGTATCAATGTAGGCAACACCTGCTTCGATACACGCTTCCAATATGGACATATTAAGAAAAGCAGAGCCTAAATTGATAACAATTTCTGAGCCGGTTTCTTTAATCAGCTTAATCGTTGCTGGTATATCTAAAGCATCAAGTTGCGCTGAATAAAGTTTGCCGTCAGTATTTTTTAAATGTCCTTTACGATGAACACTTGCAATGATGGCATCGCATTTTTCTTGAGTCCGTGAGGCAATACAGATATCGCCTAAGACATCATTATTCATGGCGGCCTTATGAGCGGCAACATGTGCCACGCCTCCAGCGCCAATAATCATTACATTTTTTTTCATATGATGAATCCTCTTATGATAAACAATTTATATAATCGTTATAGTCGAAACTGCGAGCTAGTTCTACAGTACCATTTAGTCTTTTTACCGCTATTGATGGCATGGCAACGCCATTAAACCAATTTTTCTTTACCATTGTATATCCCGCCGCATCAGCAAAGCTGACGATGTCACCTATTTTTAACGGGGAGTCTAGTTCGTAATGTCCAAATAAATCACCTGCTAGGCAGGTTCGGCCTGCAATTAGAATCGGATTTTCTCCAGACTCATGGGATGCAATCTTAGGATGTGTGTGGTAAATCAGATGATCTAGCATGTGCGCTTCGATAGACGCATCAACAATGGCGATGTCGATTTCATTATGAACGATATCGAGTACCGTAGTGACTAGTTCTGCACAGCCAGTGATAGCCGCTTCGCCAGGCTCAAGATAAACTTGTACTCCAAAGGTTTCTGAAAAATCTTTTAAAACTTGGCAGAATTTTTCTAAGGGATAACCCTCTTTGGTGAAATAAATGCCGCCACCGAAACTCACCCATTGCATTTTTTTCAAAACATGACTGTATTTGTTGGCAATTTGAGTGATGGCATCTGCAATGTTGTCTATGTCGTCATTTTCACAATTAAAGTGAAACATGATGCCGCTGATCTGATCAGAAACAGCGTCAAGTTCCTGTGGACTACAGACACCGAGTCTTGAATATTTTCTTGCAGGATCTGCTAAATCAAAGTGGGAATAACTAATGCCGGGGTTTACGCGCAATCCAACTTTCAGATGACTTACAAAATCATGGAATAATTGTAATTGAGATATGGAGTTGAATATAACCTTGTCTGCAAATTGTGCGACGGCATTTATTTCATCGGCAGAGTAAGCCACACTATAAGCATGGACTTCTTTACCAAATTTATCATGACCAAGCTGCGCCTCAAAGAGTGAGCTACTCGTCGTGCCATCCATGTATTGACTCATAAGGTCGAACACACTCCAAGTTGAAAAGCATTTAAGTGCTAATACAGATTTCGCTCCAGATTGATCACGAATAAACTTGATGATTTCTAAGTTTTTTAGCAGTTTAGTTTCGTCAATAAGGTAATACGGGGTGCGCAGATCCGGCATTTTTTAGTTCTCGTAGATTAGCGAATAACACGCCGAGTTTAAGTTGATGAATGATTTGTCATAAAAGAGGGTATTAGCTATTACTAATGACTATGCCTTATTGTTATAAGCTATGCGCTCTCTTTGAAGAGTGTATTTTAGAATAACCCTGATATAGTCGTTACGGATAATATATCAGGGATTTATGACTATTTGACTACACGTAATGTCGGCCTTGTTGGCGGTGTATTTTCAGGTGGTGTACTTTCTGGCTCTTCATCTTCTTGATCAAAGATCATGCCTTTACCATTTTCTTTAGCATAAATAGCCATGACCGCTGCAACGGGTGCAACTATGCTCATGGGTTTTCCACTAAATCTGGCATTAAATTGAATGTCATTATTACCTAGCACTAGTCCCTGAATAGCTTGAGGCCTAATGTTTAATATAATTTTTCCGTCTTCAATAAATTGCCGAGGTAAAATAGCACTGCTGTTTTCTGCATCAACTAATAAGTGCGGCGTTAAATCGTTATCAATAATCCACTCATAAATTGAACGAATTAAATAGGGCTTTAAAGAGGTCATTATTTTAGCGGCTCAGACATTTCTTTTTCAGCTTCACTGAGGCTGAGTTTAAATGCAGGTCTTTTAAAGAGACGCTGTGCATAATTAGTGATGACATCATTCTGAGTTGAGATATCAATTCCTATGCTGGGTAAACGCCATAATAGCGGCGCAATTACGCAATCAATGAGTGAAAATTCATCATTCATGAAATAAGGTTGTGAAGCGAATATCGGTTCGGCAGAAAGAATACTTTCTCTAAGTAGTTTTTTGGCACGCGCTGATTTTTTCTCGCCTGAGTTTAATATTTCATCCAACAGTTGATACCAATCTTGATCTATACGTTTAATGAGCATTCTTGCATTTGCCCGTGATACAGGGTCCATTTGATGCAAGGGTGGATGCGGAAAACGTTCATCTAAATATTCCATGATAATGCGTGAATCATACAGAACTAAGTCACGTTCAATCAATGTGGGTGATGTGCCGTTAGGATTAAGCTCAAGTAAATCCTCGGGAGGATTATTTAGGTCATAATATTCTATGTCTGCGGTGATCCCTTTTTCGTGTAAAACAAAACGAGCGCAATGACTCATGGCGCATGTGGGCGATGAAAAAAGCGTCATTACAGATTTACGGGTAATAATATTTGCCACGAATAACAACCTCTTGGGACGTGTAGGGCGGTAGAAAATACCATTATAGCATAAAATAGATCAGTTTTTTGACTTGGGTTTTGTTTATCTAGGCCAACGCATATAAAGTCCATATAAAAAAACCACAGGTTCTCTGAAGTTATCGCGCAATGCCACTTCAAGACGTTTTTTCTTAAGGCTCATTTTAGATGGTTTCTTTTTAATAATGAGAGCAGAGGCTTATATCAAGCTATTTCTTTGATTGTTTTGCCAGCAGAGACTTTGTTATTGTGCTCTATATGAATTATAGTATTACTAATGTGGATTATGGTATCTTTCCTCTTAGGTTAGAGGGGAATGATTGTATTAGATAGCTCTTTAATTTTTTATTGTGGTTGACGGGAACAATAGCCTTAACCATTTTAAATGGGACTACCAACTTAAGGCCAGACAGATGCTAGGCTTAACCGTTTAGTCTGAGCTTGTCGAAGGTTTCATTAGGTATTGCATTTAGTCCATGAATTCTGGGAAGTCTAGGGAAATCTATATTCTGAATTATCCAGAAAACAGATAATAGCGGGCTTTGTACGCTATAACATTAAAACTTAAAGTGGCTTATTATCAGCGTGAAAATCAAAATTAATACGTTTTATGTAAAGTGCCTGCTCATCTCATGGAGTGTCTGTGCATTAACGGTTGCGAAGGCCAGTGATACTGATGTCCTTGCTTTACCTGAAATGATCATAACTAATCATGCTACTGAAAATATCCCCTCCCCAGCTTATTCAAGTACTGAATTTAATCGTGCTTCTTTAGACGCTGTAAACAGAGCTGATTTAAATGGGGTGTTACGAGGTCTTCCTAGCACAGGACTTTCACAAGCTAACGGTAGTTCAGCATCAAGCCTTACCTTAAGAGGAGCGGGCGGTGGTTTAGGTCTGGTCAATTTAGACGGCATTCCTTTATTTGGTAACTTTACGGGCTTCTTTCCTTTAAGTCATTATCCGTTGGATTTACTTAATCGCGTGTCTGTGGCTCGTGGCAATGATGAAACACAAAGCAGCAGTCGAACCTTGGGTGGCGCTATCAATTTGTCGAGTCGGCAATTAAACGATGGACAAGCCTTTTTGCATAGCGAAGGCGGAAGTTTTGGCACAGTGCGTAACAACGTAGGTCTTGGCGTGCAAAACAAGCTAGGGAATTGGAGTTTTGTCGGTGGGCAAGCCAATGTTTTTGATGGCATTAGCCAAGCCAGTCCCACTAATGGTGGTAATAATGAAAGCAAAAACTCTCAATTGAGTATGGGCTTATTACGCTGGGATAAGCACTTCCAAGCGCTGAGTGTAGAGAGTAGCTTATATTATGTGAATAGCCGAGAAGGCTATGACGGCCCTGGATATCTATCAAAGAAAAAAATAGGTTGGAAAGCTGATCCTAATGGTTTAGTAAAGGAACAAACCTGGGTGGCTCAGAGTCAGGTTTTTTATCATCTCTCCGAGCACTGGGATAGTAGCTTGCAAGTTGGTTTTACCCAAGATCAACAGGACGGAAGAATAGGTACTTTACCCCATTGCTGCTCAATGAACTTAACCACTCAATTACTGTTAGCGCATTGGAAAAACACTCATAAAATGGCTTTAAATAGTCAAAAAGACAAGTCGCTAAGTTTAATATGGGGCGTGGATGGTCAACAACAACACGGTGAAAACCTTAATGATTTATCTAAAGTTAATAGCTTAACTAATAGCTTGCTGAGTCCTATCGCCCGCGCGGAAATAGCCTGGGGTAATTGGTTGACGACGACAGAAACGCGCCTTGATCATTATGATCAATTTGGCGGCGATCATGTGCTTTTTAATGTCAGCAATTCAGAGCATTCTAGCGCAGCCTACAAATCAATGACTTAATGGGTATTAAAA
>CAIVYW010000565.1 GCA_903910205.1 uncultured Methylococcaceae bacterium
CAACGCCTAACGGACAAGCAATCCAAAAAATAATTATACCGATAAGCCATAAAAATATTTTAGATGACAGTCAACAACATTATAAGTATTGGTGACTGTCAACATCAGATATTTAAATAATATAACTATACCTAGAGGTAAAAAAGTATAAGTTTTATTATAAAAAATACAATAAATTAGCTAACTAAAATCAATAATAAAAACACGAAATGCAAAAACAGCGAAAAATAAGTAAAAGTATAGTAATAATACAGTTTATAAGTGTAGCGCCACACCCCTAAACTGCATTATTTCTACACTTTTCAATAACTTAACGTTTCATGTGGAACAAATGAAAATAATATCAAAAAGTCAATAAATTTTATTATTGTTTACAGTCAACAGATTTTATTATGTTGACAACGTCAACATTTTTTATATTATTCTAATCATAAGAAAATACTCCATTCCTGATTTCATTTGTAAGCGGTTACTGCATAGAAGATAAGATTAATGTACCTGTAAAGTGTGTGATTGTTACACTTTCCATTTTATCAATTCAACCGTTTTTCGTTTTGACTTAAGATCGTCAGGTATAGAACATGCAGTGAAAAGTGCCGTCTACATTTGGTCGGTAGCCAAATTTTAATTGGTTAAAATTCAGTACTGGTAGATTGGTAGATGACCGTCAGCAGTCGACCCCTAGGAGACATTCGGATATGAATTTTGGCTTCCCAATACCTGTCATTGGTAAAGTGGTAACTGATGTTACACAGGCGGAATAAGAATCAATGACTTACGAAGAAAAAACACGTAAACATACGGAGAAAATTCTAACTAACCACCAACTGTCAATGGCCAACAAAATTAAGTCATTTATTGATATTACCTATCCATTCCCATTGATTATCCAGAAAGACCTTTACACTTGTGTTGCTTCCAAGTGCATCTTGTAACTCTTTAGCAATTTCATTCTTTTCTCGCTCATGATTGTTCCACCAAGTCTGATCACCTGAATCAGGAGGATTAAATGTTTCTTCATAATCCCTCTGCCAAGCCGACAGATTACGCACGAGTTGAAACGGAAGAGCCAGAAGATCATAAGCTATCATGCGTCCTTTATCATCCCAAAGGCCACTGCTGCCAAATTCAGCCATTACATGTATCTCTGGGAGCTGATGGGTTAAAGATTCCCGCAACCTATCCTGTTTGGCTACCCGCTCCGGCACCTTGCAAGCTTTCAGACAATCCTCAGGATTGCTAAATTGCGAACCACCAATAGAGAAAAACGTTGTCGGTAGTTGATAGCTTAATGCCAGCCAAAGCAATTCTTCAATTGAAGGGGAAATATGTAGATTAAAGCCTTTTACACTACTTTTTTCATCCGCTATAACGCAAAGCTCGTCAATGCGTGCAAGTACTTCAATGGGATCCCTTAACTGGCCATCCTGTAGATAATGAAAGGTTCTTTTCAGGCATGCTGATATATCGGTTTGTCAGTTCCCTAGGGGATTTTGTCACTACTTTTCTACTATAGAGGCATTACTGAAAATTTGAATTTCCCCCTGATTTTTATACGCAGGATCTTCAATTGGCTGCTGATATATAACACAATAAATGCGATTTAATTCTAAATATAAGCGTTTGGCCATTTCCACACCCTGCTGATTAAACCTAGTCCAATTAAAATCAGGTTTATCATAATCAGCTTCAAAATAAGACACCCAATTCATAAAATCGATTTCAAGTGCTTCACTAACAGATAATTCATCACCAAAACCAGAGACATAATCAGCAATATTTATCCCAACATATTCAGACTCATCGGATGAGTTCTTAAGCCATGCGTATGGACCATTACCAAAATCGGCCATTATAGTGATAGTTTGTAACTGTAATGGACTAAACATATTTTTTGCCTTCATTGACGGATTACTATATTTAAGTTAAGTGTACTTTAATCAAATCACTTTGCATTAAGTTTTAGCTTGCGGTGGTAGTTGAATTTAACATAATTAGATAATAAATCGCGGGTAAAAAGGGGAAAAGCATTCCCCCTTTTCCGCACCATATACCCCCGCCAATCTCCTGCATATAAAAAATTAAATATAAATTTTAGAAATTAAAATTGAAAAATTAATTGAAAA
>CAIVYW010000566.1 GCA_903910205.1 uncultured Methylococcaceae bacterium
AGAAGCATTAGCGCTGAAATTACTTAATGAGGGGGAGACAGGGCTATTAAAAGGCTTTAAATCCACTAAAGACACCGTTTTTGATGCTAACTTGAAACTGGTTAATGGTAAGGTAGAAATGGATTTTAATTTGTCAGCAGGGTCATGAGCTCACCGCCATTAAGTTAAGTTATCCTGTGTTTGGGTCAACAGCTTCAGCTGTTTTAAAATGCACCGAAGCGGGAAGGGGTTTTTAACCCCGTACATAATATTTCGATAGTAATTGAACTCAAACGATTCGCTCGGGGTTGCAAACTCCCGACCGGAATCGAAATACCAGCAGGCCATGCAGGGATTACGTTCGTTTAACTTTTGTGATTAACGATAATAGCTGAAGTTTGAGAAAACTTCAGCTGTCGTATGATGACTATTTAATCACGACAAATATGGCTCGCATGAAAGTCCATGTGATCTTTAATAAAACTAGTGATGAAGAAATAACTGTGATCATAGCCTTCTTGCATACGGATAGTGCAATGGTCACTAAAACCTTTATCTTTGATTTTGTTGGCAAAGACCTCGGTTTTTAACTGTTCTGCTAGAAAGTCATCGGCCAGCCCTTGATCAATGAACATGGGCGGAATGGACTCTGATTTTTCAACTAGCATCAAGCTATCGTACTGCTCCCAATCGGCTTTATTTTCGCCTAAATAAAGAGAAAACGCTTTTTGTCCCCAAGGGCAATTCATTGGATTAACAATCGGTGAAAAGGCAGAAACTGACTTGAATGTGTCTCTGTTTTTCAAGGCCATGATTAAGGCACCATGTCCACCCATGGAATGACCAGAAATAGCTAGATTATCTTTCGATATTGAAAAGTTGCTATAGAGAATGTCTGTGATTTCATTCACCACATAATCATACATATGGTAATTTTCTGACCAAGGTTGTGCTGTGGCATTTAGGTAAAAGCCAGCGCCAGAACCAAAGTCGTAACTGTCATGTTCACCCGGTAAATCAGTGCCTCGTGGTGAGGTATCGGGGCATATGACCGTAATGCCATGTTCGCTAGCCCAAGGAAATACGCCTGCTTTAGTGATGAAGTTTTCTTCGGTGCAGGTCAAGCCTGAAAGCCAAATCATAGCGGGTTTATGTGCTTTTGTTGCGGCACTTTCAGGGATAAAAACTGAAAAAGTCATCGGAGTTTTGGTCGCGACCGAGGCATGAGTATAGTATTCAACTCGTCCGCCAAAACATTTTGCTTTTTTTGTTAATTCAATAGTAGCCATGGTATTTATATCCTAAAAAATGACGACAGATCGTATGCTTTTACCATCATGCATATAATCAAAGGCGGTGTTTATTTCTTCTAATGGCATGGTGAAGGTGATCATTTCATCAATCTTTATTTCCCCTGCCATATAGCGTTCAACATAGCCGGGTAGTTCAGTTCTGCCTTTTACGCCACCAAAGGCAGAGCCTCGCCAAACACGTCCTGTAACCAATTGAAAAGGCCTGGTTGATATTTCTTGGCCAGCGCCTGCGACACCAATAATCACTGATTCGCCCCAGCCTTTATGGCAGCATTCTAGGGCTTGGCGCATTAAGTGGACATTGCCAATACATTCAAAAGAATAATCAACACCGCCATCGGTTAACTCAACAATGACATCCTGAATAGGCGCATCATATTTCTTAGGATTGATAAAGTCAGTGGCGCCTAGCA
>CAIVYW010000567.1 GCA_903910205.1 uncultured Methylococcaceae bacterium
GCAAAAGTAATTGCTATTGGACCAAAAGTTCAGCACGTTAAAGTTGGAGAATTTGTTCTACCAACACAAACTTACAAACAGTTTTCTGAATACCCAAATGAAGTAGAAGGTGGAATGGTTAGTTTAACTGGAGAACCTACCGGACCGTTTGTAATCTATTATAAAACTAAAGAAGAATGGTGTCCACTTGTATCAGATGATATTGCTGCAACTTATGAATTGAATAGTGAAAATACAGTACAAATTCAAGAAGATATATGGGCCGACGATTTTAGATTAAAAGTAGCAAAAAAGGAGAAATAAAGTGAATGTGAAAGATAAATTAAAATGGTTTGATGAACAGACAAGAAATTTAATTCCTGGGCAGAGACTGCCCAAAATAATATTAGATGAGCACTCTATCCAGTTAAAAGTTACACCAGAATCTGTAAATATTGGTTCAACTGATGCTGATCCAGATGGTATTGATCAGCTAAAAAAATGGAGAAAAGCATGTCGTAGTTTGATAAAGGGTGAAACGCAAGATGATGATTAATCATTCAATCTTTCAGAACAACAACCTAGATTATTCTAAATTATCTTATTCAGAAATAGAAAATTTATTTGAATATCTATCAGATTTACATGATGAAAAATTAGGACGGTTTATAGATACATTTTATCCAACATTAGAAAACAGAAATCAGTATTTGAAACACATGGCTTTTTATGAGGCCGGAGCAACATTTAATTTTAGATTATTCTTGGCCGCGAATAGATCAGGAAAAACTATATCTGGATTATTTGAAACTACTTGCCATGCAACCGGTGTTTATCCTGATTGGTGGAAAGGAAAACGATTCGATAAACCTCTAAATATGTTAGTGTGCGGTAAAAAATCAGATACTGTTAGAGATATTTTACAGTTTGGCTTGTTAGGACGAAAATCTACAGTTGGAACTGGAATGATTCCAAGAGAATATATTGGTAAAATTTTCTCAGCTCGCGGCGTTGTAGACGCGGTAGATTATGTGGAGATAAAGCATATTTCGGGTGGGTTATCTGTAATAAATTTCAAATCTTATACTGAAGGTAGAGATTCATTTGAAGGAACAACATATGATCTTGTATGGTTTGATGAAGAACCTCCATTAGATGTATATGCTGAAGCAATCACAAGAACCGCAACTGTTGAAGGCATTGTTTATCTAACATTTACCCCACTTGAAGGACCAACACCATTAATTTTATCTTATCTAAATCCACCAACCATAAAAGATGAATTTGATGATAGTATAGATTTACCCTCAGGTGCAGTAATACAACAAGGTTGGACAGATGTGCCTCATTTAACTGAGAAAATTAAAAAATTATTATTGAGTAAATGGCCCACAAGCCAACATGATGCCAGAACAAAAGGTATTCCGGTTCTTGGATCAGGAGCAATTTATGGTGTTCCAGAGGATGAATTTGTCATAAAACCAGTTGAAATACCAAAATGGTGGCGTAAAATTTATGGATTAGATACTGGCTCTCAGAATACCGCAGCGGTTTGGTTAGCAATAGATCCTGATACGGACATTTATTATATCTATTCTAACTACAAAAAGGGTATAGATAAAAGAGATATTGAAGATGATCCGCCATTTATTCACGCTCAGGCAATTAAAGCCAGAGGCGATTGGATTCCAGGAGCAATTGATTATGCAGGCACAGATCAATCAGATGGACAACGAATAAAAGACATTTATATCAAACACGGTTTATTGGTAGAAAATGCCGACAAACGAGTTGAAGCTGGTTTGCTTGAGGTTCTTGAACGATTATCATTAGGTAGATTAAAGGTATTCAATACTTGCGAACAACTATTAGAAGAATATCGAGTTTATCATCGCAACGAAAAAGGACACATAGTTAAAAAGAATGATCACCTGATGGATGCAATGCGTTATGCTGTGATGTCAGCAGCTGATCGAGCAAAAACACAAGTAAGACAGAATATAGGCCAGTCAAGATATCAGGGCAGTGTTGGACTTTAGCAGATAAATAGAAAAATAGAGGAAATATAATGATAAAAATTTCATACAGTTCTGATGAAGAAGACGAAATAATTGAAACCGCCAAGAAACGGTATAATGCTGCATACCAACATTGGAGTGAATTCTTTTTAGATTCTCACGAAGATCGGAAGACGTCGTGTAGGGAAAGAGTGTTA
>CAIVYW010000568.1 GCA_903910205.1 uncultured Methylococcaceae bacterium
AACCCCGTCCAGCATGAGGCTCAATGCGGCTAATCAATAATTATACTCACCGGTTGAGTCCAAACACGATGCCGGTCGGGGGTTATAACCCCGTCTCAAACGTTCGATGCCGGTCGGGGTTTATAACCCCGACCGAAACGTTTGGATGCTCCAATAACTTTCGAAACCTTAAACGTTAAGAACGGGGCTGCAAACCCCGTCCAGCATGAGCGCTGATTCGGCTCAATGCGGCTTTAATCAATAATTATACTCACCGGTTGAGTCCAAACACCTGCGCCTAGGCGACCAATGCCACGTAATCTTAGCCAATAAGTTTGTGCAGGTATCAAGCCTTCCAAAACAATATGAGTACTGCTTAACGACGTGAGTTGATGTCGCCAATTATTTTCGATAGTAGGATCATCTTGTGCAGTCTGTAATTCATAACTACCTGCACCTTGTAAAACATCGGCGTGAATGTTTAAGCTACCTTTTTTTAGCCCATGAGTCACTTGCATATTACTGGGTGCAGGCAGCGGATTATTGCCACTGCTATGGGTACTATCATTGCGTAAATCATAGCCAGACGTGGCCAATATAAGCACATCGCCTTGGGCGCTTATTTCAAGATAGGGCGCAATTCTTTTAAGATAATCCGTTAAGGTGGCTCTTGCCGTATTACGTTCGGCTATTTTCAGGGTGTCGCGTGATAAAGCGGCATGGTAGGCATCAAGATAAGCTGTATAAGCCGCGATTAGTTGAGCTAAGGTTGGTAATTGCGGTAACCAAGGTTCAGAAAAATGGGCGTTATTGGTAAGGGCCGCTATGATAGCGCCTGTTTTAGCTAGTAAGTCAGCTTCGCTCAAGCGCTCAAAGCTAACAAGAAGTTTTGCTTGCATGGGATTTCTCCATAGGACGAGTAAAATTAAACAACAGTGTTTTGGTGTTAGGTCAACTATAAAGATTTACAAAGTTTTGTCAAGAAAGTTATGAAAATTTTTTTATCAGGTCAGGGTTACTTTGCTAAAAAAACAGGCCACAGCTTAGGCAATGTAAGACCACACTTTAGATAATGCGCTGGCGCATTCATTGCGATGTGGGGCTTAATTTTATATAAAGTGGCGGCACAGGCATTGCAAGGTGAGCTTTAAATGATATAAGGCAGGGGCACATTCAGGGTGATGTGCCGGCAAAAAAAGTGCAATTATGGACGATAAAATAAATTATAGCCCCTGCGGTCTAAGTCATGCGCGACTGCTTTTACCTGTCTGTGGGGGCGCATTGATATCAATGCAGTCGGTGTCGGTAGGATGGGCAAAGCGCCAGCGTGCCCATCAACACACCCTTCAATACAACTATTGGTTTAGATGCTGCTTAAATGTGGCTAATAACGCGCTTATATTGATAGGTTTGATCACAAAACCATTCATACCAGAGGCCAGGCAGCGTCGTTTGTCGTCTTCTGCTATGCTAGCACTAAAAGCGATCACGGGTAGTTGTGCGTAGCGTGCTTGTTTGCGGATTTCTACTGTAGTTTCATAACCATCCATGTCAGGCATATGTAAATCCATTAACACAATATCAAAGCTTTGTTGGTCTAATGCCGCTAATGCTTCTAACCCATTATTAACCAGCACTATGCTGGCCCCGACGCGTTTGAGATGTGCATTAATGATCTTCTTGATGAACTCGTCATCTTCAGCCACTAATACTCGAACGCCGCTAAGTGCTTCTGAGTTTTGCGTTATAGTCGGCGTGAGTTTCGGCTCAATAGTGGCTAAGACCAGCGGTAGCTCTAGCTCAAAGCTAAAGCAGCTACCTAAACCATAATCGCTGTCTAGCATAATGTTAGCGCCCATCAGTTGCACAAAGCTTTGACTGATGCTGAGTCCTAAACCGGTGCCTTCAAAGTTTCTCGCGTAACCCTCGTCCACCTGACTAAAGGGCAGAAACAACTTAGCTTGCTGCTCGGCACTGATACCCATGCCGGTATCGGTCACCGCAAATAATAAGCGCGCCTGTTGATCATCAAGTTGTTGTAGGCTAATGTTCAGCGTCACTGAACCTTGCTGAGTAAACTTGATGGCATTGCCCAGCAGATTAATAAGTATCTGTCTTAAGCGTTGGCTGTCACCAATAAGCGCATTCGGCACCTTAGTCTCAATGTCTATAGTTAAGGTCAAGCCTTTCGTTTGCGCTGCATGAATAAACAAGCCATGTAGCGTTGTCTGTATCTCCGTTAGTTTAAAGTGTCCTAGCTGTAGCGTCATCTGTCCGGCTTCTAGCTTAGAGACATCCAGAATGTCATTAAGGATAGCGAGCAAGTGCTTGGAAGCGGTGTTGATGTAGTGTAAATATTCGGAGGTTTGAGGAGGTACTTCTTCATGCATGGCTAGATCAGAAAAACCAATAATCGCGGTCATGGGTGTGCGCAGCTCATGTGACATATTCGATAAAAACTGAGATTTGCTATTGGCTAAGTATTCAGCTCGCTCAATATCCTCTTTAGCGGCTAACAACAGAGTTTGCTGTTTTTCTTTTTCATGCAGCAGTAACAAGGTATGTTTATGTTGCTGTTTAAGTTCTTCGGTGCTCTTATTGATTAACTGCTGTAGCCAACGCGCACGCCCTGATGCTACCAGTGACGTTAGGCTGACTAGGCTGGTCAATAGCAAGCCTAGTAATAGCACTAGCTCTGTATATCCTGAACGATGCCAAGCAAAGTAGTCTTGTTTGGGCGTTACTTCAAAGAGCCACGTTCTACCGCCAAAAGGCAGAGTGATACGACTGCTTAAGGTTTTTTTTGCGCTGAACCAAGCTTTTTCCTGTATGACTAGCGGCTCAGGAAAGGGCTCATCACTGCTATATAATAATTGTTCGGCTAGCGGTGCGAAGCTATCGATCAAGCGATAAGCTAAGTCGTTGGTCTTTATGTGTTTAAGTGCAGTAGTAACCACATCATTCAGCCTTAATACGCCAATAACATAACCAGAAATAGCTAAACGCTTTTCTGCTAGCGTTTGTATAGGAAGAGCCGAGCGATAGAGGGGTATTATAACCAGTGCGCCTTGAGTGTCATCTTGAATTAGCTTAACTCTAGCGCTGATCGCCAATGCTCCGCTATCGGTGGCGATATTGAGTGCAGTTAAACGCTCAGGACTTGATGATATATCGAAGCCTAATGCTTTTTTATTGATTTGATAGGGCTCTATAAAGGTTACTGGGGTATAGTGGTCTCGCTCCTTGGCTCGCACCGGTTGTTCGTTAGCATCTAATTCATTTATTTTAAACGTAATATCAACTTGCTTTTGTATGGTTTTTTCAAAAGCATTCTTATCTGCGTTTTGAATCAGAGGCACCCAACTGAAAGCCTGTATATTTTGATAGTCTGTAGCTAATTGTTCGGTAATGAATTTGAATTCTTCTCGGTTAACCGCTTTTGAGGTTATAAATAAATTTTTCAGCGCATGTAAGGCATGGCTCTCATTAATAAGCCCGTCTTTAAGGGCATTATTGAGCTCTTCAACGTGTTGATCAAACTCTAGTTGTATGCGTTGATTGCTAGAGTCCGCCTCATAAGCCACCGCCGCCGCAGTCAATGCAAACATCATCAGTGTCGGTAGCGTGATCGCGAGTCGTCGATGACGCCAATAGTTAGTGTTCTTTAGTAGCCAAGCCAGTGTCATTGGCGTAAAAATGAGGATTCCCAATAGATCCCCTGTCCACCAGCTTAGCCAGTCGTTTAACGCGTTTGCCAGCGGTATTTTGCCGGTGGCGACTAACAGTGCTACGGATAAGCTTGAGTTGATGGTTGCACTTAAAGCCGCGCCATAAAGTATAAATAACAACACGGCTTTTTTGAGTCTAAGTCCGTTAGGAAATCCAGCATAACGCTTAAGCCAATAAGCACCGGCTAAAGCTTGCAAGGTTGCCCCGGTACTAATAACTAGGGTTGTTAGTAGGCTGATTAAAATATCGGTAATGGAGCCTGTCAACTCGGGAATCAAGCCATTAATTATTAATGCGCCCAATAACACGCCGGGCCAGATTCGGTAGCCGTAAATTAATAGCCCAGCCAAGGCAATGCCAGCTGGTGGCCAGATAACTGGGGCATAACCGGGTGGAATGGTTGAAAAGTAACTGAGTTTTCCAGCTATCACATAGGCAAGGGCGAGTGCGATGATCGCTACTGGCCTGTGGTAAGAGCCGTCCGATTTTTTTAAATAGCGAGATGACAGGTTTAAGACGAGTTGTAAAACAGAAGAGAGTGTCATAGTGTCATAGCAAAGCCTTGCGTATTAATGAGCTAAAGCGAAAGCTAAAGCTAAAGCTAAAATATTGTTTACTATACTACTTGGTTTTATTTTAACCAAATAAGTCCGTAAGTCGTAGGGCGGTTTCGAGACAGCAAACCGCCGCATACACGCAAGATCGAAAACAATAGAAAAAATCTCACGAAGAAAAATCTAGGTGAGCGGGAGTTTGTACCTTTGTTTGTGCTGGATTGTCACCGAACAGCTATCGCTCTAAATCCACCGTACGGCCGTCTAATGATTAACGATGATCAGATGTTTGTTTGGAAACTGTTTTTTAAACACATTGGCATGTTATCCAGCTTGGATAGTTTGATGATAAAAGAATTTTCAACAAGGTTAAAAATAGGGTATTCTAAATCAATCTCTTAAGTTAGCTGATTCATTAGTAATAAGGATTTGAAAAATGTCATGTTATTGTCTTGTGTATACGAGTATTGCAAGTCAAAAAATATCCGATGATGACTTGAAATATTTGCTTGAAAAAATAAGAAAAAAAAATGCAGCCAGGCAGGTTACTGGAATGCTTCTTTATCTAGATCCTTTTTTTATGCAAGTGTTGGAAGGCGAAGAGATAGTGGTTAATGATTTATTTAACCTTATTAAAAAAGATTCAAAACATCACAAAGTATCGCTTATTTATAAAAAGCAAATAGAGAAGCGCTATTTCCCAGATTGGACAATGGGATTTAGTAAAATAACTCATGAAAACATATCAACTATGGAAGGTTTTTCTGACTTTTTGCAAAGACCGTCGGTCGAATTTTTCAGTAATTCGCCTAGTAAAATTGATGAATTGTTATATAAGTTTAAGCATGAGATCTTGTTTTGAGTTCCTCAGCAAGTAGCAAGTAGCCTCGATGGAGTAACACGGAATCGAGGTTTTTTGGCACTGATTGCCTAGATTCCACTACGTTACATCGAGACTGCTTGTACACTGTCGATAGTGATCGACTTCTCTGTTGCGTGTGATATAAGCCCTATTAATAGGGTTGCGGTCATTATTTCAATGGATCAATAAAAATAATGCAGGGCAATAGGGGCGTAACGCAAAACCGTCAGGCATAAAAAAGGCCCCTATAAAATAGGAGCCTTTAGAATTCATGGTGCCCAGGGGCGGAATCGAACCGTCGACACGAGGATTTTCAGTCCTCTGCTCTACCGACTGAGCTACCTGGGCTTTTTGATGTTTCTTTTTGTATGGTGCCCAGGGGCGGAATCGA
>CAIVYW010000569.1 GCA_903910205.1 uncultured Methylococcaceae bacterium
CAAAAAAAATGGATACATCGAACGCCTGCCATGGCAATGGGATTAACTCAAGAGGCATTAACTTGGAGATTCTTATTCGTGATACCTATTCCGGTAACTCATTGATAAAAAACAACCTGCATTGATTTGTAGGGACTACCACTTAACCCAACATCGCCGCCCTAACACAACGCAAGACACTATAACTATAGTGCCCATCGAAGGCTTCATAAACTGGCTTAAGAGTATTTCGTTGTTCTTCAGGTAAGCTCAGTAATACCTCTTCTATCTGTTTAATCTCCTGTTTTGGCAAGTCGATAACATCTTCTAATTTTAGCAGACCTTGTTCTAGTGCTTGCGAGAGATGGTTATAGATTGTTTCTTCTTTGAATGCTCTTTTTTGCGCGATCTGCGCTATGTTGTAACCTAGTCTAAACAAGTTGACTGATTCCGCGACCGTATCGGCTATCGCATGATTATGACTAGAAAATTGGCTGATAACCGCTAAAAATTGCTCGCCATAGAGTTCTAGTTTATGATCGCCGACACCTGATATTAAGGCCAATTGTTGACGATTAGTGGGCTTAGCTTCAAGCATGGCCATCAGCGTTGCATCATGAAAAATAACAAAAGGGGGGATGTCTTGTGCATCAGCAATTTCACGGCGCTTGGCGCGTAGTGCATCCCACAGTTCGGTCTTGCCAGTGGCCTGTGTAGCACGGCTTGAGGTTTTTTTGCCGAGTTTACTTTTCTCGGGTTTGATATCTTTACGCAATATCAGTTGTTGTTCGCCACGCAATATCGGACGAGAGCTATCAGTCAATTGCAATATGCCAAAATGTTCAAAGTTGACCGCGACCAAACCTCTTGCGACTAATTGCCTAAATACCGATGACCATTGCTGCTCATCTAGGTTCTTGCCGATACCAAAGGTAGATTGTTTGTCATGGGCGGCACTAATAATCCGATCAGTGGCTTTGCCTTGCAGAACGTCAATGAGGTAAGCTACGCCAAAGCGTTGGCCAGTACGGTAGATACAGGAGAGCGCTTGTTGTGCAGCCAAGGTGCCATCCCATGTTTCAACGGTTTCTAAACAGGTGTCGCAATTATTGCAAGGCTGCTCAAGATGATCACCGAAATATGCTAATAAGGCTTGCCGACGACAATGGACTTGTTCGCAGAGTGCCAGCATGGCGTCGAGTTTATGCAGTTCTAAGCGTTTATGGGCGGCATCGGCGTTAGAGTCAGCAAGCATACGTCGCAAGGTAATCACATCTTGTAAGCCATAAGCCATCCAAGCATTCGCGGGCAGCCCATCTCGGCCGGCTCGGCCGGTTTCCTGATAATAAGCTTCGATACTTTTAGGTAAATCCAGATGTGCGACAAAGCGCACGTTGGGCTTGTCGATACCCATACCAAAAGCAATAGTGGCCACGATCACTAGGCTGTCTTCCATTAGAAAGCGATGTTGATGCAACGCTCTTAAGTCACTGGGCATACCGGCGTGATAGGCCAAGGCTTTAATGCCTTTAGAGCGTAGCCATTCCGCCGTTTCATCGACCTTTTTACGAGATAAGCAATAAACGATACCGGCATCTTGGCTATGTTCGGCTTCGATAAAGGCGATTAATTGTTGTCTGGCATTTTGTTTTTGAACGATGCGGTAACGAATATTGGGACGGTCAAAACCGCTAAGATAAAGAGGAGCTTGTTCTAGTTGTAGGCGCAGAATAATTTCTTGGCGAGTTTTTTCGTCAGCGGTTGCCGTTAAGGCAATTCGTGGAATGCTAGGGAATTGTTCATGCAGCATTGAAAGCTGTAAGTAATCGCTTCTAAAATCATGGCCCCATTGCGACACGCAATGTGCCTCATCAATAGCAAACAAGGCAATCTGTATCCGCGAGAATAAGGCGGCGGTGCGGGATGCGGTTAATCTTTCTGGGGCGATATAGAGTAAATCTAGCTCGTTATTAAGTAGTTGCTGTTCAATTTTTCGGGTTGCTTCTGATGATAACGTGGAATTTAAAAAAGCCGCTTTAACCCCTAGTTGCAACAAGGCACTGACTTGATCTTGCATTAAGGCAATGAGCGGAGAAATGACAATACCTACGCCTGGACGTAGTATTGAAGGGATCTGATAGCATAATGATTTTCCTCCGCCGGTGGGCATTAAGACTAGGGCATCTTGACCATTCAAAAGTTGTTGAATAATCTCAAGTTGTTGGCCTCGAAAACTATTATAACCAAAAACAGCCTTAAGTAATTCTAGGGGCTTATTGTCCACAGTTACTGCCTCGCTACGATAATATTTCTTCAATGGGTTAAACCCTCTATAATACGGCGATTATACAGGACAGCAGAGAACACTAGCCCACTCTATGACTCAATTTAACAACCAACACATGCCTCGTCTAGCACAAATTGTAGCTAATGATCGTCAGGCCTTGCTTTGCGGCGGCCTTAAAGGCATAGAAAAAGAAAGTCTGCGTATTGCTAATGATGGTCTAATTTCCCAAGCGCCACATCCTTTAGCCTTAGGTTCTGCGCTAACGCATCCGACCATAACGACTGATTACTCAGAAGCGTTGATTGAACTGATTACGCCACCGCTTGCAGATATCCAAGAAACATTGACGACGTTACATCAGGTGCATCAGTATGTTTATGAGCACTTAGATCATGAGCTATTACTGAATGCCAGTATGCCCTGTGGTATCGATGGTGATGAAAGCATACCTATCGCTGAATATGGTTCCTCTAATATAGGACGTATGAAGCATGTCTATAGACACGGTTTATGGCATCGCTATGGCAGAACCATGCAGGCGATTGCCGGCATTCATTTTAATTACTCCGTACCGGAGCCGCTATTAATTGAATTACATCAACAAGAGCGTAGTCAACTTAGTGTGGAAGCGTTTACCTCCGAAGCTTACTTTGGTTTAATCAGAAATTTTCAGCGTTTAGGTTGGTTAATACTGTATTTATTTGGTGCGTCTCCAGCCATTTGTAAAAACTTCTTTAAAAGTCGTCCAGAATTAATGCGGCAATTTGAAGAGTTCGATAACGGTACACTTTATCATCCTTATGCAACCTCATTACGTATGAGTGATATAGGTTATAAAAGTAAGAACCAAGCTAATCTAAAAATTGATTACAACTCTTTGTCAGGCTATGTCAACAGCTTAGGTGATGCGATTGCTACGCCTTATCCAGATTATGAAAAAATTGGTATCGAGGTGGCGGGTGAATATCGTCAGCTTAATAGTAATATCCTGCAAATTGAAAATGAGTTCTATAGCACGATTCGTCCTAAGCAAATCATTAACTCGGGAGAGAAACCAACCTTAGCCTTAAGTCGTCGAGGCGTCCGTTATATTGAAATGCGATCTTTAGATTTGGACTTATTCAATCCGATTGGTATAGACATAGGCAAAGCTCGTTTTATAGAGGCACTGTTATTGACCTGTTTACTAAAAGACAGTCCCGATAATTCAGATCAAGATCATCAGATTAATAATGCTAATCAATTGGCGGTAGCTAATGAGGGAAGAAAGCCTGGTCTGCAACTGCAAAAGGCCAGTCAGACTATAGGCTTGCAGGAATGGTCGATGGAAATTTTAGAATCTATGCGCCCCGTTTGTAGCATTCTCGATAACGAAGCGCTTGATAAGCCTTATAGTATGGCCTTAGAACAACAGATGGCCTTAGTCAACAAACCACAACTCACCGCTTCAGCAAGAATATTAGACGGCATGAGCCAAACTGGGCAGCCTTTTAGTCGCTTTGCTTTAGGTAAGTCTAAGGAGCATGCGCTTTATTTTAAACATAATAAATTAGATAAAACCTTATCTGATCAGTTTGACGACATAGCCAAGGCTTCACTGATTAAGCAGTTCGATATAGAAAGTAAGCCACAAATACCTTTTGATGATTTCTTAGCGCAATATTTTGCACAGCACTAAAATCTAAGGTGACTTACGCATCTTTAGTAGCCACGATCGTTAAGTTAAGTAATCTGTGTGTTTGGAGTAAAACAGCTTCAGCTGTTTTAAACACAACAGCTGAAGCTCAGCACTCCAAGTTTTTACTGTTTTAGCTTAACTTAATAGCTGTGGTCCTTAGCAACTCAATATAATTTATAAAATAAGCAAACCCATGACCTCGTTCAATATACAGTCGTTGCAAAGTGAATTAGCCGATAAAAATCCTCGCACTATTTTAAAAAAAGCCTTAGAACAATTCGATAATATCGCTATTTCATTTAGTGGTGCAGAAGATGTGGTGCTGATTGATATGGCTTTAAAAATCAGCAAAAACGTATCGGTATTTTCTTTAGATACCGGACGATTACATCCCGAAACCTATCGCTATATAGAAAAAATACGCAAGCATTACCAAATAGACATTGAGTTATTAACGCCAGATAGAGACGTGTTAGATGGTTTTGTAAAAAGCAACGGCTTGTTTAGTTTTTATGAAGACGGTCATCAGCAATGTTGTGGTATTCGTAAAGTAGAGCCTTTAAGGCGTAAGTTGGCGCATGTTGATGCTTGGATTACCGGTCAGCGTAAAGATCAAAGTTTGGATACGAGACAAGCAATTCCTGAAGTACAAATAGACAGTGCCTTTTCGAGTGCCGATAAAACACTTGTTAAATTTAATCCCCTATTAAACTGGAGTTCTGCTCAAGTCTGGGATTATATTGACGCTTATCAAGTGCCCTATAACGAGCTGCATGAAAAAGGTTATATCAGTATAGGTTGTGAACCTTGTACTCGCGCAGTGTTGCCTAATCAGCATGAAAGAGTAGGGCGTTGGTGGTGGGAGTCAGGTTCTAAAAAAGAATGTGGTTTACACGCGGCTAATTTAAAAGATTAACTAACCATGATTCAAGAAACCTTAGTGACCACGCAGAATAACTTAGGCGTGACGCATATTGCACCTATGGGGGTGCATATCGAGGCAGATAATTTCATTATCTTGCCGTTTAAACCGTCAACGACCCTAGCAAATCTACTTGAAACCAAGGTGGCTGTACTTAATTATAGTGATGATGTGCGTATTTTTGCCGGTTGCTTAACAGGACGGCGTGATTGGCCCTGTATTCAAGCAGAAAAAATCAACGGACAAGTTTTAGAGTGCGCATTAGCTCATACTGAGCTTGAAGTTATCAGCGTAGAAGAGGATAGCCTTCGTCCTCGCATAATTTGTAGAGCAATACACAGTGTTAATCATGCTCCATTTAAGGGTTTCAATCGTGCGCAACATTCGGTCTTGGAAGCCGCTATATTAATAAGTCGAATAGCGTGGTTGCCTATAGAAAAAATAGAAGCCGAGATTGATTATTTACGACTAGCCTTAGAAAAAACCGCAGGCCCTAAAGAATGGCAAGCATGGGAATGGCTGATGACTAAAATAGCGCAACATAAAGCAGGGGGCTCTCTATGACGGGCATGTTGGCTAGTGTAAATAGCATTGCAGAAGCCTTATTAGTGTTGAGTTTAGAGGTTGATATTATTGATCTTAAGCAACCTAAATTAGGGGCTTTAGGTGCGTTAGAGTTGGTGGATGTTAAACAAATAGTTGCTGCCATTGCTGGGCGTAGACCCGTTAGCGCCACGATAGGCGATTTGCCTATGCAGCCTGAAGTAATTTTTAATGCTGTGCAGTTGATGGCCCAAACGGGAGTGGATTATATAAAAATAGGCTTCTTTCCGGGTGATGATTGGCTAGGCACGCTTAAAAAACTAAGTGAATCGACATCACAAAAACAGGCACTCATTGCTGTGTTATTTGCTGATACTCAGCCAGATTTAACTATTATGACAACGCTAAAAGCGTCTGGTTTTGTTGGTGTTATGCTAGATACCATGGACAAACAGCAGGGTTCATTAACCCAAGTAATGGCAGCAGAGCAGATTGCACAATTTGTATCTCAAGCCAACAATCTGCAATTACTGTGTGGCTTGGCAGGTTCGTTGAGATTAACGGACATAACTGAATTGATTGCTTATCATCCAGACTATTTGGGTTTTAGAGGCGCATTATGTCAGGAACATAACAGAGTGGGGCAGTTAAGTCAGAGGGCAGTACGCACAATTAAACAAGCGATGCAGGCTGCAAGCATAGAGTAAGTCATAGCGGCTATAAAATAGACGATTTAACTCTGCTCAATAGACGGTATGGCGTATAATTTTGACAATTGCAACTTTTTAAAAGATTCAGAACATGTCAATTAGTCTTAGAAAAATCACTCATCAAGTTTTAATCGGCGATGTTAAGGTCGGCGGCGGTGCTCCTATCGTTGTACAGTCTATGACTAATACAGATACCGTTAATGTCGCGGCGACAGTCAATCAAATTATCGAGCTGGCAACGGCGGGCTCTGAAATGGTTCGAATTACGGTCAATTCAGAAGAAGCCGCTAAAGCGGTTGCAGAAATTCGTAATAAATTAAACCAGCAAGGTTGCACAGTACCGATAGTCGGTGACTTTCATTTTAATGGTCATAAATTACTAGAAAAATATCCCGATTGTGCGGCGGCTTTAGATAAATATCGTATTAATCCAGGTAATGTCGGTCGTGGCAAAAGTCGTGATCCGCAATTTCAGCAAATGATAGAGTTTGCTTGCAAATATGATAAGCCTGTACGTATTGGTGTTAATGGTGGCAGTTTAGATCAAGCGGTATTAACGCGGCTTTTAGATGACAATAGATTATTACAACATCCTGAGTCTTTACCTGCCATCACTCGTAAAGCCATCGTCTTGTCGGCTTTAGAAAGCGCTGCTAAAGCGGAAGAAATTGGTTTAGCCAAAAACAAAATTATACTGTCATGCAAAATCAGTAACGTACAAGAGCTGATTAATATTTATCAGGACTTATCTAGTCGCTGTGATTACGCCTTACATCTGGGCTTGACTGAAGCAGGCATAGGTTCTAAAGGTATTGTTTCATCCGCTGCGGCACTTTCAGTGCTCATGCAACAAGGCATAGGCGACACTATCCGTATTTCTTTAACACCAGAACCTGGCGCATCGAGAACTCAAGAAGTGATTGTGGGTCAAGAGATATTACAGACTATGGGTTTTCGTTCCTTTACGCCTATGGTTATTTCTTGTCCGGGTTGTGGTCGTACCACCAGTGATTATTTTCAAAAGCTAGCGATGGATATCCAAACCTATCTGCGCGATCAAATGCCAATTTGGCGTACCCAATATCCAGGTGTTGAAACCATGGAAGTTGCTGTAATGGGCTGTGTGGTCAATGGGCCTGGTGAAAGTAAAAGCGCTAATATAGGCATCAGTTTGCCAGGTACGGGTGAAACTCCAGTCGCACCTGTGTATGAAGATGGTGAAAAAACAGTTACCCTTAAGGGCGATAAAATTGCCGAAGAATTTCAGGAAATAGTGCAGCGTTATATCGAATCACATTACGCTGCCGATAAATCTTAAGTTACAGTGGCCTGAGGCATGTGAGGGCTGCTTTAAAACCAACTTAAATAACAATGATAGTCAGAAAGAGACTGTTTTTAGGAGTAGCTATGCTTAATAAAGTGACATTAATTGGGAACTTAGGTGCAGATCCTGAGGTGAAATACATGCCGACTGGCGATGCAGTTGCTAATATAACCTTGGCAACGTCCATGCGCTGGAAAGACAAACAAACGGGTGAAAGAAAAGAGTCTACCGAATGGCATAGGGTTGTTTTTTTTAGACGATTAGCAGAAATTGCCGGTGAATACTTAAAAAAAGGTAGTCAAGTTTATGTGGAAGGACATTTGCGTACCCGTAAGTGGCAAGATCACGCAGGACTAGATCGTTATACCACCGAAATAGTGGCAGATGAGCTGCATATGTTAGGTTCTCGCAGTGGCGGCACCGCAAGCATGGCGGGTGATCAGGCTTCTTCTAGTTATGCTGCCTCGGCTGCCTCTAAACCTGCTTATCCAGCGCAACCAGCGAAGCCGACTAGCACTGCTAACAATATGCCGCCATCACCGCCTACCTATGATGATTTTGATGACGACATACCTTTCTAGCTTATACCTGACAGTAAAACTGTAATGAATAATGGGATGACATGTTAAAACGATTTTTGTTAATAGGCTCTTTGTCTATTTTTATGGTGGGCTGTTCTTCTTTTTTTGGATCTCAGCCTCCAGCGCCTATTTATGGCAGTGGCGCGAAGGTTTATAGTAAACCGTTACCAAAAGTAGCCAAGTCCAAGTCTAAGGCAAAGCCTAAGGTCGCTAAACAGATAGAACCGCCTGCTATAACGCAAGAGATTCCTGAGGTGCTAACGACTAAGCCGTTTGTTGAGCCTGAACAGGTTGCAGTCCCAGCGGTAGATGTGCCTATAGAACCTTTAATACCCATACAGCAAGAGCCGGTTGCAGTACCTTCAAAGCAAGAGCCGACATTGCCTGAGCAAGTCGCTAATGTGCCGCCACCAGCAAATCGAGCCGAACGTTCGGTAGAAGATGTGGCTATGCCGACATTAAAACAAGAGCCGATAGAGTCTCCACCAGATTCTCCTATGCAGCAGACTAAGTTTTCACCCTTGGATTCTTTTGCACCGTTGTCACCTGCGGTTAATGCTTTAGCGTCTGCTGCTAATCAGAGCAGTAAGTCGGGTGATATTGAAGCTGCTACAACCACGATTGAGCGTGCCATTAGGATAGAGCCTCGTAATGCGACCTTGTATTATAAATTGGCGGTACTTAGGCTAAAACAATCTAAACCAAAGCTAGCGGAAGATTTAGCCAAAAAGGCTTTACTATTGGCAACGAATGATACTTCTCTTAAAAAACATAGTTGGTTATTAGTCGCTAGAGCAAAAGAACTCTTGGGTGATATCAGCGGTAGCAGAGAAGCGAGGGCGCAAGCCGATAAGTTTTAGAGGGGGAGTGTGCTTAGTAGCTACCAACTTAAGAGGGTACAGATACTAGATTTAACTTCAAACTTCAAACCTTCTCATTCGTAGCCAAAGCTCCTTTAAAACAAACTCTAAAAAATATTTATGGCTTATTTCAACGTATTTCTAAATTCAACCCCTAATTCTATTATTGCATTAGTTTTTGGTGGCGCTGCAGCTCTCCTAAGTATCCTTATTTTCATACTGGGTCGAAAGCTAGTTCCTGTTGCGTTTGAGAAAGAAAGCTCTGATCTTGCTATTAAAGCGCATACCAGCTTGCTTGCCTTTGCAGTGTTAGTTTTGGCATTTTCCATAGGCGATGCAAGGAGCAATTTGGCGAAAGCCACCGATGCGGTTGATTTAGAAGCATCCAAAATCAAGCATCTTAATCAACTATTTATTTCCTATGGTGCAGTAGAAACGATTGCTGCACATAACGCATTGTTTAATGTAGCATCTAGTATAGTTCATGATGAATGGCCTTCTTTATCGGAAATAAAGCCAATTGGTTCGGCCAAAACAGAAGCTGAATTAAGAAATTTGTTTGAAGAAATAAAAAACTTAAAGCCAACGACAAAGAGGCAAGAGACTATCAAAATATCGTTGGAAAATAACATGGAAGAGTTGCATAAATCGCGTGATTCTGTAATTGATAAAGCCAACAATGAAGTGCCAGGCCTGTTTTGGGCGATGATTATTTCACTGGTGGTGATCTCTATGGTATTCAATGTGCATTACCAACTGACTAAACTTAATTGTTTATTGATAGGCTCACATATGGCGGCCGTAGGTGTTGCTATTGCGCTTTTGGCCATGTTAGACGCGCCTTTTCGAGGTGAAACCTCGGTGTCACCGGATATTATTGTACTGGAAATAGCTAAGCTTACCGCATCAGCAATTAAATATGAGCCTAAATAAGAAAGATGCTTAGCGAGTTGAGAGTTTCCGGCCTACAGCTATCTCGCTTTAAGTTGGTAGCTGATTTTTATGCTGCTGTGCTAGGCACTCGATAAATAGTAATAGACTTTTTTACCGTATAAAGTGAATGATACAAAAATAAAAAGCCCCTCGTTATGGGCTACTTTAGTTTCAGGGCTCTTCTTGTTATATATTCCATTCTCAGGATTGGCGATGGATTTAGAGATTAAAGCGGATGCTAAAGGAGCTGAAGAATATAACTCCAATTTATTTTTAACAACCTCACCACATACACAAATTTTGGGACAGGGTGCGGATATTGTTTTAGGTTCTAAATTGAAAGCCGCCGGTTTAGAGAGCAACATTAATGCTAATTTCAATAATAGAGTCTATATAGGGACGCCGCAGCTTGATTATTTTAATCAGCTTTTCGATATGAAAAACGGCTATGTCTTTAATAACGCCCGTGTTGGCTTTAATGCGCAATACAACATGGATACAAGCTCTTCTGCAATGGACGATCCCAATGATGCTATTGGTTTTGTTTTTCAAAGAATTCCAAAAGTATCAAGAATGATACAGCCCAATTATACCTACCATATTTCCGATAACACTCAGATAAATGTGGCATATAAATATCGAGATACTCAGTATGATAAAGTCATTCAATTAGCGCCCCTGCCTTTTCCAAATACGCTAGGCCATACAACAACAGCAGATATTAGCCATCAATTAAACAAAGACCTTCAGCTTACCGCTTCTCTGTTTTATAAGGATTTTTTGCTAATTCATCAAGCTGAGACGGATAAGCTTATTTCGAATGGCGCCTTGCAGAGTTCACCGCAGTGGACAGAAGAAATTTATACTGAAATTGCAATGCTAGGAGCAAACTACTTATTTTCTGATACGCTGAAGTTGTCAGCTGCGGCTGGTTTTCAGAGTAATTCTCAGTCTTCTCAAGCCTATAATGTTTTAAGCTCAACGGGATCTGTGGTAACTCATGCCACTGATAATAAAGGCAATACTTTTTCAGAGGTTTATCTGGCTAAGTTAAGCAAACGGCTTAATTATGCAAACGATGCCCATAGTGATGTCGCTCTTGAAAATAGTCGTTCGATCATGCCAAGTCCTAATGGGATATTAGTAGGCTATGATAAGTATGCGGCTTCTTTAGCACATTACTGGTCGCCAAAATGGTCAGCGAAAATAGGTTTAACCTACACAGACCGCTCTTATCCTGTGACCCAAAAATTAAGCTCTTCAGTTTGGGGCACGCAAGCCAGTATTGCTTGGAAAATAGGGGCTGGTTTTGAATTGTCGGGTAATTATCAATATACTCAGCTCAATGATAAGGCGCTGGCCGCTTCTGGTTTATTAGATATAGCAACGTCTAATGCGCTGACTTTTAACATAGCCTATATTTTTGGAAAACAGCTAAAACTTTAAGGCAGTGTTACATTACGGCAACTAACTTAAGCCGCTCATGGTTCGACAAGCTCACCACGAACGACTTAAGCTCAAGCTGTTACTTACATTGAGCGGGTACTACCCAGAAGAAAATTGATATATATTTGCCACAGTCGGCCCGAAAAGCGACAGAATTTTTTGTCGCAAAGGCGTAAGCCCTTCAATCACATGATACGTCTGCTTTTCTGTAGTAATTGTA
>CAIVYW010000570.1 GCA_903910205.1 uncultured Methylococcaceae bacterium
TGTAATTTGCAATACGCCCACAGCAACCACCCAGCGTATCAATTCTGCTTTAGTTTCGGCTATTTCTTTTCTGACTGTTTCAATATCACGCTTCAATTCAGACTTTACAAGTTCTATTTTTAACTCAGTCTCTTTTATTCTTGCGTCTAAATCTTTATTAGTGACTACAGTATTTAGGCTATGCTCATGCTTAACATAATCAATTGTGGCAGAACGTAATAAGGGACGTACCACGATTAGCCTAGTAGGCCGAAATAAGACCTTTTCGAGCTTAAAAAATCTTGCTTAAATCAGTGCCTAGTATTATGATTTTTACTTTTTCCTGATCGATAAATAAATAAAGAGGCCATTATGAATTCGGTAAAATTATCCAGTAAATTCCAATTGGCGATCCCTAAGGCTATTCGTGATGAACTGGATCTCAAAGCTGGGCAACAGTTTACCCTTATCACCAAAGGCAATATGATTGAGCTTGTGCCGGTTCGCTCATTAAAAGAGGCCAGAGGTAGCTTTAAAGATTGTGACCCCAGTCATTATAGAGACCATCAGGATAGAATTTAATGGTTTGCTTGGTTGATACCTGCGGCTGGATTGAATGGTTAACAGATGGTGTTTTGGCAGATTCTTTTGAGCCCTATTTAAAAAACCCTGCTGAGATTGTAGTACCAACCACCCTGCAATTTGAACTGTACAAATGGTCAAAGCGAGAAAAAGGGGAAGTTAAGGCTATGGAAGTTATCGCTTTGACTGAGCACTGCCGTGTATTATCTTTGAATACTGGGTTAGCACTTTTCGCCGTCGACATGGCTTTACAGTATCGATTATCCTTCGCGGATGCCATTATTTATGCTTCGGCCAGACAAAGTAATGTGCCGCTTATAACAGCCGATGATCATTTTCAAGGCTTACCAGATGTCATTTATTTCCCAAAAAAAGCTATTCTTTGCGATAGCAAGTAGCCTCGATCAAGCGTAGTGTAATCAAGGAAATCGGCGCGTTGTAAATCTTCGATTCCGCTTTGCTTCATGCGGGACGGGTTTTGTAACCTCGTTCCTAACGTTTAACGTTTAGAAAATTATTGGGGGCATCCAAACGTTTCGGTCAGGGTTGCAAACCCAGACCGGCATCGTGGGCGTGGCTTTAGTCAAGCACTCGTGGCTAAAGCCACGCCCACTGTATACTAAATTCCCTTAACTTAATGACATTGGAGCAGGAGAGTTAAAATGACTCAAGTGTTTCAAGTACATTCCAAAGCAAACAGTCCTAAAAACTTTAGTATTATCAGGAGCCGCAATCATGAAAAAATTTATCAATAGCGTTGATAGCCTGTTGGATGAAACCTTGCTAGGCTTTTCTAAAGCTCATGCTGATATTATCAAGCTTAATACCTCACCGCATTTTGTTACACGCAAGCACCCTACTCGACAGGGTAAGGTGGCATTGATTTCAGGTGGCGGTTTCGGTCATGAGCCCTTACATATTGGTTTTGTAGGTATAGGTATGTTAGATGCGGCTTGTCCTGGACAAATATTTACCTCACCCAGTCCTGATCAAATGTTGGCGGCAGCCTTGGCGGTTGATAATGGCGGTGGCGTTTTGTTTATCGTAAAAAACTATGCCGGTGATGTCATGAATTTTGAA
>CAIVYW010000571.1 GCA_903910205.1 uncultured Methylococcaceae bacterium
CCAAGCCGTCTTTAGACGGCTTTTATTTTAATTTTAATCTTAGGGATTATTAATGCCATTTACTGCAGAACAAAAAAAAACGGTTGTCGAAGCGTATCGTCAATCTGAAACGGATACCGGTTCACCTGAAGTTCAGGTTGCTTTGTTAACAGCACATATTACACACTTAACCCCTCATTTCGCGGCTCATAAAAAAGACAATCATTCTCGTCGTGGTTTGTTGCGTATGGTTAATCAACGTCGTAAGTTGCTGGATTATTTGAAAAGTAAAGATATCGGTCGTTACCGTTCGTTGATTGAGCGCTTAGGTTTACGTAAATAAAATAGATCTCGCATAAACGCTACCACTGTAGGTTGGGTTAGCAGGTGCTAGCCCAATACTAACCTCTATATAACCTTTACACAAAGGAACCCAATAGTGAATCCTATTAGGAAAGAATTTCAGTACGGCGATAAACTCGTTAGTTTAGAAACTGGTGAAATAGCACGTCAAGCTGACGGCGCTGTTATTATCGATGTTGATGGTACCTCTTTACTGGTGACTGTCGTTGGTAAAAAAGAAGCGGCTGGTGGAGATTTTTTTCCATTAACGGTCAATTATCAAGAAAAAGCCTATGCAGCGGGAAAAATCCCCGGTGGATTCTTTAAAAGAGAAGGTCGTCCTAGCGAAAATGAGACGTTAACATCAAGACTGATTGATAGACCTATACGTCCTCTATTTCCTGAAGGCTATACTAACGAAGTTCAGATCATTGCCACCGTCATTTCGCTAAATCCAGACGTTGATCCAGAAATTCCTGCTTTATTAGGTGCGTCAGCTGCTCTAGCGGTTTCAGGTTTGCCTTTCAATGGCCCTATCGGTGCAGCGTGTGTCGGTTATAAAGACGGTGCTTATTTAATCAATCCGTCACCTAGTGCATTAAAAGATTCAGAATTAACCTTAGTTGTAGCCGGTACAGCTCATGCTGTATTAATGGTTGAATCTGAAGCTATTGGCCTTTCTGAAGAAATAATGCTGGGTGCAGTATTATTTGGTCACGAACAAATGCAAGTCGCGATCAATGCGATCAATGAATTTGCTAAAGATGCAGGCGCTGGTGTCGTTGAGTGGGTTGCTCCAGAAGCTAATAATGAATTGATTAGATTAGTGACCACTGAAGTTGAGGTCGGCATTAAAGACGCTTATACCATTGCTGAAAAATTAGTGCGTCAAGAACACCTTAAAGGTATTCGCAGTGCGGTTGTTGAAAAGTTAGCGATCAATTTTGCCGAAAAAGACATTCGAGGCATTATTGAACACTTAGAATATAGTATTGTACGTAACGCTATTCTTAATGAAGGTAAGCGTATTGATGGTCGTGCCTATGATAAAATTAGACCGATTAGCATAAGAACCGGTGTCTTGCCAAGAACTCATGGTTCTGCTTTGTTTACGCGTGGTGAAACTCAAGCCTTAGTGATTGCGACCTTAGGTACCGCTCGTGATGCACAAATTATTGATGCGTTGGCTGGTGAATATAAAGAACCATTCATGCTGCATTACAATTTTCCTCCTTACAGTGTGGGCGAAACAGGTTTTGTGGGTTCACCAAAGCGACGTGAAATTGGTCATGGCCGTTTAGCAAAACGTGGCGTAGCCGCTGTTTTGCCGAATATGGATGAATTTCCTTATACCATTCGTGTCGTTTCTGAAATCACTGAATCTAATGGCTCAAGCTCAATGGCTTCAGTCTGTGGTAGCAGTTTGGCGTTAATGGATGCCGGTGTGCCTATTAAATCACCTGTTGCCGGTATCGCAATGGGCTTGATTAAAGAAGGCGACAAGTTTGCAGTTTTATCTGACATCATGGGTGATGAAGATCACTTAGGTGATATGGACTTTAAAGTAGCAGGTTCCGTAGACGGTATTACTGCGCTGCAAATGGATATCAAGATTGACGGCATTACTTCAGAAATCATGAAGACTGCTTTAGAGCAAGCTAAACACGGTCGTTTGCATATCCTAGGCGAAATGAATAAAGCCTTGGCGACTACACGCGATGAAATGTCTGATTTTGCTCCACGTATCATTACTTTTAAAATTGACCCTGCAAAAATTCGTGAAGTCATTGGTAAAGGTGGTGCAACGATACGTAGCATTACCGAACAAACGGGTGCTAGCGTTGATTTGACTGATGATGGCATAGTAAAGGTTGCCTCGGTTGATAAAGCCGCAGGAGAGGAAGCTCGTCGCCTTATTGAAGAAATTACTGCTGAAGTTGAAGTGGGTAAAATCTACGAAGGTAAAGTCGCTAGATTAATGGACTTTGGTGCCTTTGTAACTATATTTCCTGGTAAAGACGGTTTAGTTCATATTTCGCAAATTTCAGATGAGC
>CAIVYW010000572.1 GCA_903910205.1 uncultured Methylococcaceae bacterium
ATAGATCATTAAAGCTTAATTAGCCGGAAAAATAAAATTTTAATACACATTTAGTCATTGATTTGTAGGCTGCGCTAGAATGCTCTGAATTGCTGGCAAACCACCATACATTATATTAATAGCTAGGAATAAGGTGTTGAACTCCGACATAATGCAGTTAAAAACTTACGTGTGTAGTAGGCAAGTGGTGGCCGGTTATTTAAACAGCACAAGCTTCACGCTACAAAACATAAGCATCCAACCCCCCCCCCTTTGAAAAAGGGGGGCAGGGGGGATTTATTAAATAACAGGAAGCCAATGGCCTTACCAAAAACATCAATAACACACTTAGTCATCATCAGCCTACTAGCGGTAATACCCCTAACCGCCCAAGCTCGTATAGTCCGTAGTCAAGCCGCTAAAAACCACTTTAAAGCCACACATCCGTGCCCCACTAATGGCAACCGACACGGAAGTTGCCCGGGTTATGTCATAGATCATATTCAAGCCTTAGCCTGTGGCGGCGCAGATGCCCCTAGAAACATGCAATGGCAAAGCATAGAAGCAGGAAAAGAAAAAGATGCGTGGGAGCGTATAGGTTGCAAAACCAAGCCCACTATAAAACTCGCTGCAATCAGCATGGATTATTACCTTGGAGCCAAGGGCGGTTGTTACACCTATAGCAAACGCGCTAAAAAGCGCTATGTAGACTCTAGTTTTTGTAGAGACAAAAGCTAGGCATAATAATTTCATAAAACACAGTGACGAATAATGCTCGCTAAAGACATATTTTTTGACTAAAGGGGTCAGATTTGTAGTTTCGTTTATGGTCGATAAGCGCTACTGCTCCGAATCCACTCTGCATTGATCGATAGTATGCTGGTATATGACGGCATCTTCATAAACCATGGTCTGTCCCTTATTATGTTGACATTAATTTTCATACAAGAAAAGCAGGTACTTAATATGTATTTTTAGTTTATTAAAATGGTTATTTGTATTAAGTGTGCAAACCTAATCTTGCTTATTGATAATTTTTTGTTGTTTGTGCATACAATTGTGCATAATATACGCCAATGAAAATAGAATTTGATCCTGATAAAGCCGCAGCAAACCCTTTGAACCATGAAGGTGTAACATTTGACGAAGCAAAGGCCGTTTTGCTTGATCCATACGCATTAACCCGTGAGGATAGTGAAGCTAATAACGAGCAACGCTTTATTACTTTGGGCATGGGTGCAAAAAATCGCATTCTAATCGTTGTGTGGACACTACGCGATGAAACGGTGCGGCTAATATCAGCTTGGAAAGCTAATCAACCCCAAAGGAGACATTATGAGCAACAATTCTGATCCCTTGTTTAACCGATACGCAGATATGGACTTCAGTGATGCTAAACCGGTTACTGATATCCCCGCTTTGGCGCAACTGCAAGCAGCACAAGGAGGTAAGTCTCGGATTACCATGCGAGTAGATAACGACACCTTGGCCATTTTTAAAGCACGCGCCGAAATGAGCAACGGCAATTATCAAACATTGATGAATGAAGCATTAAAGCAATTTGCCCAAGGCGTCACCTTGTCTGATGTTGTTCGGGAAACAATTCGTCAAGAATTGCATAGCCATCCATAGTGACAGGTTTTTTAAGCCCTACCAGCCTGAAAACTAAGCTCATCTTCTGTGACTGGGAATTTATTGATTCACATCCGATGGCTGACGAGCCAGACGAAGATTCGCCAGAGCTAACCGATGAAGACTTTACACGTATGCGACCAGCATCCGAAGCATTACCTGAAATCCTCGGTGCGACTTTAGCGGCTGAAATGCTAAAGCCTAAAGGTGGTAGACCGCGCACCGATACACCAAAAGTGTTTACTGGAATACGACTTGATGCTGATGTCTTAGAGGCCTTTCGCGCTACAGGCAAAGGCTGGCAAACCCGCATGAATAATGCGCTTAAAGACTGGCTCAAAGGGCATTCACCCGCATAGCGCTGAACTATTAAGCTAGCCGCAATCAGCATGGTGGGGCTAAGGTCAGTTGTTATACCTATAGCAAACGTGCTAAAAAGCGTTATGTTGACCCCAGCTTTTGTAGAAACAAAAGCTAAGCATAATAATTTCATAAAACACAGTGACGAATAATGCTCGCTAAAGACGTATTTTTTGACTAAAGG
>CAIVYW010000573.1 GCA_903910205.1 uncultured Methylococcaceae bacterium
AATAGGGTGATCGCAGTGTGGAGCTGACTGTTCGAGGTATAAAATAGGGTGATCGCAGTGTGGAGCTGACTGTTCGAGGTATAAAATAGGGTGATCGCAGTGTGGAGCTGACTGTTCGAGGTATAAAATAGGGTGATCGCAGCGTAGAGCTGACTGTTCGAGGCATAAAATAGGGTGATCGCAGTGTGGAGCTGACTGCTCAAGGTATAAAATAGGGTAATCGCAGTGTGGAGCTGACTGTTCGAGGTATAAAATAGGGTGATCGCAGTGTGGAGCTGACTGCTCGAGGTATAAAATAGGGTGATCGCGGAGCGTGGGAACGATAGACTATTCACACTGCTCCATATTAAATTTAATAATCTGAAATAGCTACCCACTTAAGTGGGCACTGCCATTAAGTTAGTGGAATTCAATATGCAGTGGGAGTGGCTTTAGCCACGACAATCGTGGCTAAAGCCACTCCTACAATTCTACAAAAAACCTTAACTTAATGGCAGTGACTTAATCATTCGGTAAAACATGTGCAAAATAAACCCCCGCGTAGATTTCGCGTTTAAAAAATTATTTGGTAGCGAAGAAAACAAAGACCTGCTTATTTCGCTGATCAATGCGATTGTTTCCGAACAAGAACAGGTGGTTGAAGTGGAGCTAAAAAACCCCTATAACCTAGCTGATTATAGAGCGGGAAAAATGTCCATTCTCGATATCAAGGCAAAAGCTAAAAATGGCCATTGGTTTAATGTCGAAATGCAAATCAGCGAAGATTACAACTTTGACAAGCGTGCTATTTATTACTGGGCTAAGCTGGTTACCGAGCAACTCAGTGAAGGCATGATGTTTAAAAAGCTAAAAAAAACCATCAGCATTAATATTCTGGACTTCAACTTTATACCCGATACAAAAGAAGTTCATAACTGCTACAAAATAATTAATATAGCTACTGGTAAAGATGATAAGTTGCATGATATTTTTGAACTGCATTACATAGAACTTAAAAAGTTCACTAAACGACAAGACCAGATAACCAGCGGATTAGATCGCTGGAGTACTTTTTTAACCAAGGCGCATAAGCTAGATAAAAATGATATGCCCAAAGAACTAGCTTCTGATCAAGCCATCGTTAAAGCTATATCCGCAGTTGATAGAATGTTTGATGAAGAAGAGCGGCTGGTCTATGAAATACGCATGCAATCTTTAGCGGATGTGGAAAGCAAGATTACCTCAGCGGAAGAAAAAGGGCTTGAACAACAAGGTCGGCAACAATGTATTTCTTTAGTAACGCGCTTATTAAGACAAAAATTCGGCCTCCAGCTTGAACTTGATCAATCGCTAACGCAATTACAAGCACTGTCAGTTGACAAATTGAAAGACCTAACAGAAGCAATCTTTGAATTGAACGATGTTAGCGATTTGACTAAATGGCTTAAAATAAATGTAGGCTACCAACTTAAAAGAGACAAGTAATTTTATAGCACCGAGATACGGGTATCTAGTGGGCATGAAAGGTGCTTTCCAATAACGCTACGAAATGTTTAGGCTCAATGCCAAAGCACAGATTCACATCCATGAGGCTTTATTCCATCATCCATCCCCGTCAGAATGATGGACTTTGATGTGCTGGTAAATCATATTACCGCTCACTGTTCTATCTAAATTTGGTAGCAAAAAAAAAATGACAAAACCTTTCAGTTTTGTCATTTTAAATTACTTAAATACCCTACCTCATCATGAAGCTAAAAATCCTGTGGAAGGTGGCTTAGGAATAGCAGGAGTCAATGGCGTACTACTTGCTGTTTGCAATGCGCTAGGGGCTATTAAGTTCCCATTAGCATCAAACAGTTTCAATGCAGAGACTAAGCTATTAACATTGACAGCTACGGCTTGATTGATAGTCATCCCCTGTGAGTTAGTCATCGATGTTAAGTTAGAAGCCACTGTATTGTTTGCGATCTCTAACGCTGTACTATTAAACAATGACAAGGCATTGGTTAAAGAGCTTACTTGAGCTTGCAGAGTTTGACTTTCTTGTAAACTAAGCTTAGCTATCATATCAGTGCCTAAACTTGCCATTTGATTAGCGTTTAATGCTCCAACCTGACCACTGCTCAATGCAGCAATCTGCACATTACTGAGCGCACCGATCTGACTACTCGACAATACTGCCACATCAGTAGCACTTAAACTCGCTATCTGAGTTGTCGTTAACACTGCTATATCACTAGTGCTCAATCTCGCGACTTGTGTAGTGGTTAACGCTGCCACTTGAGTACTCGTCAACGCAGCGACTTGACTGGTTGTTAAAGCGCTCAATGCCTTATTATCTACCGTAAACCATACATCACCCATGGCATAAGTCGCACCCGATGTTGTCGTATAACTCGATTCCATACCAATTAGGTTGCCATTATTCTTATCCATTTTGCCTGTCGTATTAAGATTAAGGCTTACAATTCCAAGTTGAGACAGCGACAACAACTCTTGAGGCTGACTTGGATCATAAGCGTTCACCCAAACTTGAAGTCTGGAAAAGATTGAGTCAGCACTCGTAATACTAATAACACCATTATTATCAGTACCCAATGCTATCAAAGCTTGATAACCATTGCTCGCATTCTGGCCATTTGCCATAACAGTAGAACTACCAAACAGCTCAGAACCATTATTAATACCAAGTGGGCCAGAATCTAACACTAATACGCCAGTACCCTGCCCTACCCAACCGGTATGAATAGCCTGCCCAGTATTATTAATATCGAACATCACCCCTGCTGAAATACTCTGAGTATTTATGCCGGCCCCAGTCAAATCAAGAACGATAGGTGTAGACCAATTCGCCAACGCTCCATTAGTAAAGGCGGCAGTTTGACTTGTTGTTAAAGCAGAAACTTGCGCAGTAGTCAATGCCGCTGCTTGGGAAGTAGTTAAAACCGCCATTTCACTCGTAGTCAACGCTAAGATTTGGCTAGTGGTCAATGCCGCTATTTGGCTGGTCGTTAAGGCTGCTAGATCGGCGGTGCTTAAGGCTGCAATATCGTTAGTGCTCAAGCTGACGACTTGCGCGGTGGTTAAGGCCGCTGCTTGAGCGGTGGTTAAGGCCGCAATCTGATCAGTGCTTAAGCCGGTCGCTATCTGACTGGTGGTCAAAGCCACGATGTGGTAGAACTATTGCTCTACTTTCAGGTCTTACAGAACAAAGGGAAATATATCTTGAAAGCCGTGGTGG
>CAIVYW010000574.1 GCA_903910205.1 uncultured Methylococcaceae bacterium
CGCTGGGTCATGTTTGCGATACATCCCCAGCAAAATAATACAGATATTATAATTGAATGCCATGCGCCCATTAAAGATAGACGCATGGTATCTGACTCTGGTGGCCATAAACAGCGTCGCTACGTGATAGAAACGCCATTATTACTAGGCTCTGCCATTATTAGTGCTGAAATGACGTTGACTAATCGAGATAGCATGTTGTTTCGTATGTTAATAGGTCGCACCACTTTAAATGATCGTTTTATGATTGACCCTAGTGCGTCCTATTGTCAGGGAAAGCCCAAACCACCATCAACCCTATAAATACTGGAGTGCGATAGCTTTAGCTATTGCACTAAAACAGCTGAAGCTGTTTTACTCCAGCCTTAACTTAACGCCCTTAAGCAATCTACATGCAGGGCGGGGTTTGCAACCCCGCCCCAAACGTTTGATGCTGCCACTCTCTTTAAAAAACTACTGAAACAGACATTCCCGCTAGTGCTTTTATAAAACAAAGCCTGTTGCCTCGTTAGAAAACTATGGGTTGGTAAAGCCAATAAATTCGCAAACGAGGCTTTGATTTTACCAACGTCTTCAGTTCGTAGCCCATTTTCTTGTAAGTCTTTCTCACTGATTCTTTCTAAGCGCTGTTCAGGATCGGTAATGCCAACAAAGTGCGGTTCAAAGTCTTCATGATGTGCATGGATTTTCATTCAAACTGGGCGCGTAAGTTTTTTTTTGCCAATTGCCAGTCCACGCTGTTAATCGCTCCGGCTGAAAACGCCGCTTCTGTGCTTGCGAGTTCCGATTCGTGCCAAGTCAAATCAGGCAGCAGCTCTTCGCTCGCCGCCAAATCCGTCCAAAGCAGCTCAATAATCTTGAGCTTTTCGATGGCGGGTAATTGATGGAGTTCAGTCAATCCGACATTCCGCACCCCATAAAAATTTTTAGTATTTTTTTACTTATTGATAATAAAAGACTTTTTATAATCCGTTTTTCTGAGTGGACTGCATTGGAACTAACAGCTCATGTTTTATCATCCATTCTTAGTCAATATTAAGCTGAAAGATAAAAACATCGCAGTAAGCATTAAACATTAACTTGTTGAAAAATATAGCCATAAAAATAATATAAAAGTATAAATGGGGGGTGCGGAATGTCGGGTCAATGTCATGATTGCAGACCTTTAAAGTCGTTAAAGATTAAAATGCTAAGATACATCACACCGCACTCACATCATAAGGAATTTGTTTGAAGATGATGTTTTCTGCGTCTAAACGCGGTTTACCGAAGCGGCTGGCTTCACCATAAATGATTTTACGACCGTTATGCTTGGGCAGCATATCCAGCACCGCTTGGGTGAGGACATTGCCGCTTTGCGGCCTACGATCTCCCAGAATACCGTTATACAATAGATAATAAGCGGTTCCGTTATGAATACCCACTAATGCCGAAGCGGCAGACTTTGTAAGGGGCTACGGGTTTCACAAAACCAGATATGTGCGGCTAATGCTGTAAAACGCACGTTAAGATGAATTGAACCCCGTTCATCAAAGATAGTTTCTCCCAAGCGGAAATAATGAAAGCCACCGCCAACTTGCCAGTTAACGGCTTTAGAGATGCCGCCCTGTTCGCCTTCGATAACTTTTTTTAAGCGCGGCTGGCAATGGGTTTCTGCATGGTCGCCCATTTCGATACCGATATAACGGCGATTCATTTTATGGGCGACTGCGGCGGTTGTGCCTGAGCCGAGAATAGGGTCTGTTTGTCGCTTGCTAGACCTATTCAGACAATAACAGGGTCTGTTTGTCGCTTGCTAGACCCATTAAGGCAATGATAGGGTCTGTTTGTCGCTTGCTAGACCTATTCAGACAATAACAGGGTCTGTTTGTCGCTTGCTAGACCA
>CAIVYW010000575.1 GCA_903910205.1 uncultured Methylococcaceae bacterium
ATAAATTATTTATACAACAACAGACACTAGTAATATGACCGCCCCTACAAACAAGATAGTCACTATTAATCCTACAATAATATAATTTGAAAAAGACCCATACTGAAAGTCTCTTTTTCTATTAGCTTCACTTTGTACTCCAATAAAAGCAGAAAGAACACTCTTAAATACTTGAGTTATCGTTGGTTTTGACATGCTCATCTCCTAAATATAGCGATAAAAATAATAATGCCAGCCCGCTCTTTAAGCAATATTTATATTCTGGCTACCCAACATCCCACGGCATAATCAATGAATAAAACAGACTTATTTAAACAGCAACTGTCCCAAAGAATTTTATTTCTTGATGGCGCAATGGGCACTATGATCCAAGGCTATAAATTAGATGAAAAGGATTATCGTGGCATACGCTTTGCGCAGTGGGATACTGATCTTAAGGGAAACAATGACTTACTGTCATTAACCCAACCCGATATCATCAAAGCCATACATAGCGCTTATTTTGAAGCGGGTTCAGACATCGTCGAAACCAATACCTTCAATGCGACCTGTATCGCTATGGCCGATTATCGAATGGAGTCGTTAGCTTACGAAATCAATCTTGAATCTGCCCGTGTAGCCAAGCAAGCGGCGGCTGAATATACGCAAAAGACACCTCACAAACCTCGCTTTGTAGCTGGCGTACTGGGCCCCACCAATCGCACGGCCTCTATGTCACCAGATGTTAATGATCCTGGCTTTCGTAACATTTCTTTTGATCAACTCGTTGATGCCTATACTGAAGCAACGCGTGGATTGATTGACGGCGGTGCTGACATCATACTCATAGAAACTATTTTTGATACCTTAAATGCCAAAGCGGCCATTTTTGCTGTCGAGACTTACTTTGAGCTTATCGGTTACAAATTACCCGTAATGATTTCAGGCACCATTACTGACGCTTCTGGTAGAACACTGTCTGGCCAAACCGTTGCTGCTTTTTGGAATTCATTAAAACATGTAAACCCTATTTCATTTGGTTTTAATTGTGCCTTAGGTGCTAAAGAATTACGTCAATATATTGCCGAATTATCCACTATTTCAGATGCACACGTCTCGGCGCATCCTAATGCGGGCTTACCTAATGAATTTGGTGAGTATGATGAATCACCCGAAGCTATGGCTAAAGAACTGGCAGACTGGGCTAATAATGGTTATTTAAACATTATTGGCGGTTGTTGCGGCACCTCACCGGCACATATTAAAGCCATCGTTGAAGCTGTCCAGAATTGCCCACCCAGAATACCCGCAATCATAGCAAAGAAATGTCGCTTAGCCGGTCTTGAACCTATGTCTATCGGCCCAGAGTCGCTCTTTGTTAACGTTGGAGAGCGTACTAATGTAACAGGCTCTGCCGCCTTTAAACGCCTTATCATTGAAGGCAACTTTGAAGCAGCGCTGGATGTTGCCAAGCAGCAAGTTGAAAATGGCGCCCAAATTATCGACATCAATATGGATGAAGGTATGCTGGAATCCAAAGAAGCTATGGTGCGCTTTTTAATGCTGATTGCGGCAGAACCCGATATAGCCAAAGTACCTATCATGCTGGACTCGTCCAAATGGGATATTTTAGAGGCCGGTCTTAAATGTATTCAAGGCAAAGGTGTAGTCAATTCTATTTCATTAAAAGAAGGTGAAGCCGCCTTTATTAAGCATGCCAAACTGGTCTATCGTTATGGTGCTGCGGTTATTGTGATGGCTTTTGATGAGGAGGGCCAGGCCGACACCCAAGCGCGTAAAATCGAGATCTGTCAACGCGCTTACAAAATCCTCACCGAACAAGTTAATTTCCCACCCGAAGATATTATTTTCGATCCTAATATTTTCGCAGTCGCTACCGGCATCGATGAACATAATAATTATGGCTTAGACTTTATTGAGGCCACTCGAGAAATCAAACGCAGCCTACCCTACGCACTGATTTCCGGTGGCGTATCGAATGTATCATTTTCATTTCGCGGCAATAATCCAGTTAGAGAAGCGATACATGCGGTATTTTTATACCATGCTATTCAATCTGGCATGTCTATGGGTATCGTTAATGCAGGTCAACTCGCTATTTATGCAGACATCCCCGAAGACTTACGTGATGCCGTAGAAGCCGTGGTATTAAATACCCATGATGGCAGCGGCACAGAAAAATTACTGGAGCTGGCTGAAAAATATCGCGGCGACGGCAGTAGCAGTGAAGTCAAAAAAGAAGATTTAGCATGGCGCACCTGGCCTGTCAGTAAACGCCTAGAACATGCTCTAGTCAAAGGTATTACTGATTATATCGACGAAGACACCGAACAAGCTCGACTTGAAGCGCAAAGACCACTACATGTTATCGAAGGGGCCTTAATGGATGGTATGAATGTGGTCGGCGATTTATTTGGTGCGGGTAAAATGTTCCTACCCCAAGTTGTTAAATCAGCTCGGGTCATGAAAAAAGCCGTCGCTTATTTAATGCCCTATATGGAAGCGGATAAAGCCGGTGGCGAGCGCCAAACTAATGGCAAAATCTTAATGGCGACCGTTAAAGGTGATGTACATGACATTGGTAAAAATATTGTTGGCGTAGTCTTACAATGCAATAACTACGATGTCATTGATTTAGGCGTTATGGTCTCGGCTGAAAAGATTTTACAAACCGCACGCTTAGAAAATGTGGATATTATCGGCTTAAGTGGCTTAATTACTCCTTCACTGGATGAAATGGTCCATGTTGCTAAAGAAATGCAGCGCCAAGGCTTTACCATTCCTTTAATGATAGGTGGTGCCACAACCTCACGCGCCCATACTGCCGTAAAAATTGAACCGCATTATCAAGGCGCTACCGTTTATGTAACAGATGCCTCGCGTGGTGTTGGTGTGGCCAGTAATTTATTAAGTGCCGATTTAAAAGAGAATTTTATACAAAGCATACATGCAGAATATGAAGAAGTTAGAGAGCGTCATAAAGGTCGAGAAGCTAAAACAAAACAGCACTCATTAGAAGAAGCTAGACGCAATAAATTTGCAGGTGATTCGCAATTAAATCCTGTTAAACCGTCTTTTCTTGGCATCAAAGTGCTAGAGCATTTTCCACTAGAAACATTAGTGTGGTACATCGACTGGACACCATTTTTTCAAACCTGGGAAATGGCTGGCAGTTATCCAAAAATACTAGATGACATTATTGTCGGTGTAGAAGCCAGAAAACTGTTTGCTGATGCACAAGTCATGCTGCAACAAATTATCAGCGAAGAATGGTTAAGCGCCAGAGCAGTTGTTGGCTTTTTTCCTGCCAACAGCGAGGGTGATGATGTTATCGTTTATAGTGATGAAACGAGACTACACCGCTTAAAAACCCTGCATCACTTACGCCAACAAAACATTAAAGCCCCAGGACGACCCAATTATTGCCTGTCTGATTTTATTGCCCCTAAAGATTCTGGAAAAGCAGATTATATCGGCGCTTTCGCAGTCACTACGGGTATTGGTATCGAACAAAAACTACAACAATTTGCAGACGACCATGACGATTACAGCGCCATTATGCTTAAAGCTTTGGCAGATAGATTCGCTGAGGCTTTTGCAGAATATCTACATCAAATCGTTAGAAAAGACTATTGGGGTTATGCCGAAGATGAAACGCTAGATTCTGGGCAATTAATTAATGAAGCTTATAAAGGCATACGTCCCGCCCCCGGCTACCCTGCTTGTCCAGATCACACTGAGAAAGGTAAATTATTTGAGCTGCTCAATGTTACCGAAAACACCAGCATAGAGCTCACAGAAAGTTACGCCATGTACCCAGCATCAGCGGTTAGTGGCTGGTATTTTTCTCATCCTGAAGCGCAATATTTTAATGTTGGAAAAATAGATAAAGATCAATTATACGATTATGCCCAACGTAAAGGCTTAGATGTCGCAGTAGCCGAACGCTGGTTAGCGGCACATTTACACCACTAAGTTAAAAAAACTGGAGTGCAACAGCTTTAGCTGTTGCCTTGTAAAACAGCTAAAGCTGTTTTACTCCAGTGCTTAGCATAATTAATATGAAAAAACGGAAGCTAATTAATGCAACGACTATTGCTACTGGGCACATCCGGCTGCCATCTTTGTGAACTAGCCGAACAAATCATTAATGACTATTTAAGCAGCAACCCAGCATGGTCGATTGATAAGATTGATATTGCCGAACAAGAACAATGGCAAGCGCAATTCGCCCTATTCATCCCTGTTTTGTATCATCCAGAAAGCCAAAAACAACTAGGCTGGCCGTTTGATTTACAGCAAGTGAATCTATTTTTTAATGAATTAAGCCCTAGCA
>CAIVYW010000576.1 GCA_903910205.1 uncultured Methylococcaceae bacterium
ACTAAGATAGTCTGCTTAGCACCGCAAATTACTAGCGAAAGTAGCAAAAAAGAGATTAAAAAAGTGATTACCTTATGTTTCTCGTTGCCAATTTTTGCGATTGACCAGTCGAAAGCTGCGGTTGCTGCATCGTTATATGAGGTGAATTTAGTTTTCATTTGAGACTTTCTAGTTGATTAGTGATTTATTAATTACTTGATACTTATTAGTTAAAGTGAATCTTTCGCGCTCTTCTTCCATGGTCGGAATGAAGTCTAAAAAGTTGTCTGGTAAAAACTCGGCCACGTTTGTGCTTAACTGCCCTTGTTCATTGCGCCACACGCCACCGATTAAAACCGCTTCTTTAAACATGACTTTTTTATCTTTATGAAAAAGAAAGTTGTAGCAAACAATCTCACGATCTACAGGACTTTTGATGTTTTTATAAGCAAAAATATTAATAATTTCTTCTGTTTTTTCGTTTTTAAATAAGAGATTCACTACTACATAATCACCTGTTGGCAAGTCTGTAATCGTGTTTGCATGGCCGTATCTAGCGGAATATTCAAACATTTTGTGCGTCCTCGCTAATTAATTTAGAGATAGTGTTATCGAACAAAACTAGCGCTTCTTTGCGAGTTTTTACAGTGCCCTCTTCGCCCCAATGCGCCATTTCTTTGGTAGCTATAGTTGCTGCAAAGACAGTTCGAAGGGCAAGTAAAATCTCTTTATTTTTCTTAAATTGCTCGCTGAAAAGCAAAACCATCTTGTCTTCGTTAGATTCTTTTCTGCCAATCCAATCATCTAAAATGAGCCGAACCATCGATGATCGGTCAATCCGATTTTGCTTACATAGAAGCTCCAGACTATCTAGTTGCTGCTTAGATAATCTGAAGGTGATGTGTTTGAAATTTGTTGTGTCGGTAGCCATCTTTTTTTCCTTTTGAGGAAGCCAAAAATGCTTCCTATACCCTAGTGCTACACAATCGTTCCCGTCTCGTGTTACGAAATAACACGAACAGAAATAGATAGTTAGGTAATCCCAATATTGAGGGTGTGTTACGACATAACACGCTGGTGTTACGAAATAGCACAAAAGGGCTAAATCTGTGCCACGGCTGAGAAGGTTATGGGCTGGGGGATTCCGCCTTGTTTTGTACGGTCGCAGACCGTGCGTCTTGTGTGAGGTTTGCTGTAGGATTTATATAAGGGCAATAACCAGGGGTTTTACCATGGGGCTCCCGCCTTAAACACCCATAAAAAGCAGCTTAAGCATGAGGTTTAGCGAGGTGTTAAAAACAGGGGATCCCGCCTTGCTTTCCCAAAAATTACCCCAGTAACCCTCGAATCTATCTTGTGGTAAATCTCATAACTTTGGCGAAGACGCTGCCTCCATTGATTCAAGCGTTGAAATCAAGGCGGGGTTTGCATTAAGCCCACTCCCTCATTACCACTTACTGGCATATCGGAAAAAATGGCCCGTCTTACCGTCCAAATTGAGCCATCTTTATCTGCACCCAATACATAGTCAGTAATTTTAGGTGGAGGTGGCGGAGCCCCTCTTGAGTCTGCTTGGGATATTCCAGGGGCAACTAATAGAAATGCAATTGCGGCCACAGTTGATTTTTTAAGTAGTTTCATTTTTAGCTTCCGTAGTTATTTAATTTGGCAATCCGTTAATTTGGGCATAGCACTTGTTTTTGACATCGTCATAAACGCGAAAGCCCGCTTCATTCATCAAATCGTCAGTTGCTACCTGCATCAAAGTTGGGACAACTACGCGGCTTGGTCTTTGTGGGTGCTGCATAAGAGCTGCATAAGTCGGCGACTTGTTTAAAGCCTGCGCGCTCCCTCTACTCTGCTGAGCTGCCATCACAATTTGACTCGCAGCGTAAGTGCAGAAATCCTGCGGCTGCTGCTGCTGAACTACAACCACAGGCTGTTGGTATTGCCCATAGCCCTGTTGGGGTTGACCATAGGGTTGACCGTATTGTTGGGGTTGACCATAACCTTGGTTGTACCCCTGCTGTGGTTGCGCGAACGCTGCTAGAGAAGCTATGGCAAGACCTGAACCTACTAAAAGAATGAATAAGGTAGCGCGGGTTGGCTTAATTGATTTCATTGATGTGCTTTCGAGAGATTGGCTAGACTTGTCTGGTGAAGAATTTCTTGTGGGGGGCTCTTTTTATTGAATGTCAGATAAAGATCAACGCATGCCCCTTTTCTGTTTTTTCGCTCACAACTGGTCGAGGATATTTCGTCTGAAAAGGACATGATGCTCATCGCCCTCCGGTATAAAAATTCAATGTTTCGCTGGACCTTGTCTTCGTCGACTAAGTAAGAGAACATAGTGTCAGTAAGGGCGTAACCGTATGACTCCATATTTCTAATTTCATCACAAATGTCATTAATATTTTTGGGCATGTCATCATCGCGTTTGTACGCGCCTTCGATATAAACCCAAATTTCTTCAAAACCAGTGTTGCGATAATCGATGGGGAAATGTTTTGTCGTAATCCCCTCACTTTTTATGTATTCCTGGGCAGATGCAATGCGCTCAGATTCAGGCGGCAAACTTTTAAGTATTTCCAATGCTTCTTTTAAATCATTTGTGTGCATTTAGTGCTTTCTAGGTTAGGTTATTGACTGTTCTGATACGAATGGGTGAAATGGGTGAGACTGATCTTTCGTAGCTACTTCAAGCAGATACGAAGCTGGAGATTTAATCGCCAATAGAGTCGCGATTGCGAATAAGAGGGCAAGCAACGTGGTCTTAGTCATTTGGACACCGTGATTTCGAGTTTTCTTGCTTTCTCGATAGCGGATTTAGCCATCAAAGTTCTTACATCAGGAAGTCGTTTGGCTTCGTGGATTGTGGGTTTAAGTGTTTTCATACACTAGTGCTACATATTCGTTCCCGAAATGAAAAAACCCCGACTGGTTAGATCGGGGCTTGGTTGGGTTGGGGTTGGTTATTGGATTTGGTTTTTTGTTTTGCTTCGGCTGTTGCTAGATTCTCGTTTAGCGGAATCAGAGAGCTTTAGATCCTTGCCATTAATTGCCGAAGCTGAGATCCAGTCGATGCCGTTTTTAGCTATTGAGATATGAGCGCCGTCGAAGTTCATTTGATATTCATCAAGATATACTTTCCATTTTGAAGCGGGTCCCCTAACAGTTTTTTGAGAAGTGCCGGTGCCAGCGGTGAAACCATTGTTAGTGCACCCCGACGCTCCAGGTGCGATTTCTTGCCCGTTTTCAGAGCTAAAATACACTTTAATATTAGGCTGATCTTTTTTCTCGTCAATTACACGTTTTTGATATAAAACAAAATCAGAGTTTATTTTTTTAGTTAAAAATTGTTCTACTTGAGCAGTGGTCATCTTTTCTTGTGAAATTTTAGAGAAGTTATCAGTAGCTAAATTAGCAAGCGCAAGATAAATAGAAACCCGCGTACCCATATTATTTTCTTCGAAAATTAGATCTCTATTATTCGAGCGGCTAATGTCATACGCATCACTAGGAGCTTGTATCTGGTCTTGATTTCTGATTACTTTTCCTGAGTTATCTAAGTAATAGCAAGGGTCATCATATTCTAAGAGAAAAACATTCTGCGCCACCAATGATCGATATGTAACGCCATGCTTACCATTTCTTATATTTTGGGATATATCAGAATTGAGAAAAGATTTAATTAGCAACATAAAAACTGAAGAACTCTGATCTACCCCATTTGAGCTATTAGTTGAATGGCTTTGCTGACCTTCCCAAACTTGCCCCTGTGCCTGTGAGTTTAGAGCTGTAAGTGCTAAAGCAGAAGTTAGTAACGTGGCAATGAGTGATCGCTTAAAATTCTTCATTTAGAACTCCCATATTTACCAACGTAACATGCAATATCTCGCACCATCGTTCCACCAGGCAAATCGCTATAAGCTATAGTCGCATCTCTAAAAGATAATATTATTGCCGTTAAACTTTCTTTATTGCAAGTAATAAATAACTGAACGGAACCCCGTAGGCTCGAAAATTCAGGATCACCATTTTTTTTAAATGTTAAATAAACAAGGTTGCTGGCTTCTGATTCATTGCCAGGCAGCATGAACTGGGTAACTTTCACAGTTTGACCAAATTTATCAACGCCGAGTACATACTCTCGCTCTATTGAATTTTTAGGAGCAACAAATGTTAAGTCGGAAGTCTCTGGTATTACAAACGACGAAGCAAGTGTTATTTCAGTCGTTAATAGCATAGATCCTATCAATGCAAGCCTAGTTAGGTTTTTCATATTGCTCTTTCGTTTAGTGAGTTCATACACTAGTGCTACGTTGCCGTTCCCAAAAGAAAAACCCCGCTTTTTAAGGCGGGGCTTTGGTTGGGTTGGGGTTGGTTATTGAACTTGATTCTTTGTTTTGCTTCGGCTGTTGCTAGATTCTCGTTTAGCGGAATCAGAGAGCTTTAGATCCTTGCCATTAATTGCCGAAGCTGAGATCCAGTCGATGCCGTTTTTAGCTATTGAGATATGAGCG
>CAIVYW010000577.1 GCA_903910205.1 uncultured Methylococcaceae bacterium
AACAAACGAACATAGTTTAAAGGCTTTACTATTATCGCTTGGTTATCGCTGATACAGATTTAAAACCTTTACTACTGAGCTGGAGTATATTTTATGGGCAAAAAAAATCAAGAGCATCCTTACATCCCCGCCCTGAACGGCGAGGTTTTGCGGACAAAGCATGATAAAAGCATAGGCAGCTACCCCTGAATTTGCTGCACTAGAATGAACCGTTAAACTCGCAAGGATGATACAATTGGCGAAATTTCTACCTATTTAAGGCATACATTATGGCAACTTCATTACTTCATGATCTAGACTTTTACGCTTGGACTCAGCATCAAGCTAATCTTCTTAAATCAGGTAATCTGGCTGATATCGATGTTAAATATTTGCTTGAGGAGATAGAAAGCATGGGAGCAAGCGAGCGTCGAGAGTTAATTAATCGGCTTGCGGTTTTATTGGCGCATCTCTTAAAGTGGCATTATCAACCGTCTTTTCGTGGGCGAAGCTGGCAACTGATTATTAAAGAGCAACGACGTCAGTTGCAAAGGCTCTTAAAAGACAATCCCAGCTTAGATGCAAGATTAGAAGAGTTTATCGCTGATGCCTATATAGATTCTGTTTTATTGGCTGCCAAAGAAACCGGCCTAGAAGAATCAGCTTTTCCTGCCCAATTTCCTTATACTCAGAAAGACCTGCTTAATCCGGAATTTTATCCAGGTTTAGAACATTAATGTAGGGTAGATAAGCTAGCGCATCCACTTTGATGCCGGATACATGCAGCTTTCTGGCCTACGGGAACGATAAAAAACTATAGAAACATTGCTTACGGGCAGATACTATCAGGAGTAAAAATGACTAAAGAAATCATCTCAACGCCGCTAGCACCTCAGGCTATTGGTACTTATTCACAAGCGATTAAAGTCGATCATACGGTTTATCTTTCTGGACAAATTCCCTTAGTGCCAGAGACGATGACCATTATTGCTGGCGATATCAGCGCACAAATTACTCAGGTTTTTGATAATTTACAGGCCGTTGCCCAAGCGGCTGGTGGTGAATTAAGTGACATTGTTAAATTAACTGTGTTTTTAACCGATTTGGTCAACTTTCCACTGGTTAATGACATTATGGGACGTTACTTTGAAGCGCCCTACCCTGCCCGTGCCGTTGTCGGTGTTGCCGCTTTACCTAAAGACGTTGAGGTTGAAATGGATGCCGTCATGTTTCTTAAGGTGCAGGAATATCCGCTTTAAACACTAATCAGACTCAATTCCGGTCATGAACCAACTTAAGGTATCGGTTACTCAGCTAACAGGCATAGGCACACAAACCGCCCAACGTTTAGAAAAACTGGGTATCCGTGTCATTCAAGATTTAGTTTTTCATTTACCAATACGTTATGAAGATCGTACCCGCGTGGTTGCTATCGGCTCGTTAATGGCCGGCATGACCGCATTAATCTGTGGCCGCATTGAGTTTATTGATGTGTTGCCTAGAGGCCGTAAAGGCTTGGTGTGTAGAATCAGTGATGATACCGGCTTTATTTCTTTAAAGTTTTTTCATTTCAGCGCCCATCAACATAACTCGCTAAAGCCCGGCACCTTAATCAGTTGCTTTGCCGAAGTTCGCCACAGCTATACAGGATTGGAAATGATCCATCCTGATTATCAAGTCTTGTTTAATCCTGAGGCGACTATTACCGAAACTCGCTTAACACCGGTTTATCCTTTAACTGAAGGCTTAAGCCAAACCACCATCAGAAAAGTAGTCAAACAAGCGTTAACGCTGTGCGAAAACCAAGCCGAGTTATTGATTGATTGGATACCCGAGACTATTTTAAAAAAACACGCCTACCCGTCTTTAGCGGCCGCCATACAAACCCTACATGCACCTGATGAATCTGTCACACTGACGGCCTTACAAAATGGCAGTGTACCCGCCCTTAAACGACTGGCTTTTGAAGAATTACTCACTCATCAGTTGAGCATGCAACAAGCTAAAAACAAAGCCAAGGCTTGGCGCGCTCCTAGCTTTTATGGCGACTCTGCAGCCAGTGCTTTATTTTTAAACAATTTACCTTTTAAGCTAACCTCTGCTCAACAGCGCGTTATCGCAGAAATTAGTGATGATTGTCTTTCCACTCATCCTATGATGCGTTTGATTCAGGGCGATGTCGGCTCAGGCAAAACCATCGTCGCTGCCTACGCCGCCTTATTAGCCTTAAGTGCCGGTTATCAAGTTGCGGTAATGGCACCTACCGAATTATTAGCCGAACAACACAAACGCAATTTCAGCAACTGGTTTCAAGGCTTTCAAACGCAAGTGGTGTACTTAACAGGACAACTCAAAGGTAATGCCCGCAAAGCAGCCTTACAAAGCCTAGCTGATGGCTCGGCCGGTATTATTGTTGGTACTCACGCCTTATTTCAAGACAGTGTTAACTTTCATCGCTTAGGTTTAATTATTATTGATGAACAACATCGTTTCGGCGTACATCAACGTATGGCACTGCGTGAAAAAGGCCAACAAGATGACAGTAGACCGCATCAATTAGTGATGACCGCCACACCGATTCCACGCACCTTGGCGATGCTGCAATATGCTGATTTGGATATTTCCATTATTGATGAACTGCCACCGGGCAGAAAGCCGGTAGTCACTTGTGTGATTCCCTCCGAACGCCGCCAAGAAGTAATAAACCGCATTGAACATTGGGTAGAAAAAAAGTTTCAGGTCTATTGGGTCTGTACGCTGATTGAAGAATCTGAAGTCTTAGAGTGTGAAGCCGCCGAAAAAACTGCCCAACAACTCAGCCTAGCTTTACCGAAAGTGCGCGTTGCCCTGATTCATGGACGTATGAAAAGTGCCGATAAAGACGCGGTGATGCAAGCGTTTAAAAACCATGATATTGATTTACTGGTCGCCACCACCGTGATCGAAGTCGGTGTTGATGTACCCAATGCCAGTTTGATGGTCATTGAAAATCCCGAACGCTTAGGGCTATCACAATTACATCAATTACGCGGACGAGTAGGACGTGGCGATAATGACAGCTATTGTTTATTGATGTATCAGTCGCCTTTGTCGCTGACCGCCCGTCAACGCTTAGGGATATTAAGAGATAGCAGCGACGGCTTTGTCATCGCTGAAAAAGATTTACAATTACGTGGCCCAGGTGAACTCATGGGCACGCGCCAAACCGGTGCTGTGCATTTTAAAATTGCCGACTTAACCCGTGATGCCGATTTGCTAGATGCGGTGCAACTCGCCGGCGCACAACTGTACACCGAATCGCCCCATGCCATACAACCACTCTGTGATCGTTGGCTGGGCACATCGACTGATTATGCCGAGGTTTAGTTTGACCGTACCCAGTATGTTATTGAAACGTGAGCCCTTATGGCAGGAAAACCGTCCGGGTTTACGCCATAAACTGCCCTTAGCCGTGCAATCTTGGACGTATGAATCGGGCTCTTTAACCCAACGTTTACGCGATAGATATGGCCATGCCGTGGCGGTTAAAGTATTACTACAGCGCTGGTGTACGCCTTTTTTAAGTGAACGTCGCTTAATGGGCTTAGCGGAGCAACGTTATCATCTAGTTCGCGAAGTATTACTGCATGTAAATAGTACGCCGCTCATTTTAGCCAGAACTATTATTCCCGAAACGACCATCAAGGCCGTTAATAATAAATTGGCACATTTAGGCAATCGGCCTTTAGGTGAAATTATTTTTGCTTATCCCAAACTTGAGCGTGTCTCTATGGATATCAGCCTAGTTAAGCCACAAACCTGGACAGATAAAGTCTTAGTCGAAGCCGATATACAACAAGCCCTATGGGGACGAAGAACCGTGTATGGCATCGCCCATCATCACATGCTAGTCAGTGAGTTTTTTTTACCGGCCATTTTAGAGCGTGTTTAGTGATGTAGGGTAGATAAGCACAGCACATCTACTACCGGAATCGTTATTATTCAATGCTCTCACTACAATGAGGTGGATGCGCTAGCACTTATCCACTCTACAAAACTTACCACCATACAGGAGTCATTACCATGCGCTATTTACACACCATGCTTCGGGTTAATAACTTAGAAGACTCGCTAGATTTTTATTGTCACAAACTGGGGCTGAAAGAAAGCCACCGCTTTGACAGTGAACCCGGTCGCTTTACCTTGGTGTATTTATATGCACCACAAGATGAAGCCCTGGCTTTAGCGTGGCAAACGCCTTTGCTAGAACTGACTTATAACTG
>CAIVYW010000578.1 GCA_903910205.1 uncultured Methylococcaceae bacterium
AACGTTTTTGTAATGATAGTGTTCATGGTCACAGCCTGTAGAGTTCAGCTTGAAATCCATATATTCTAGCCGATCTGGAATTTTATTTTGTCGAATTAGCTTTTCCGTTTGGCGAAGGTATTGAATAACGTGTTGCCATTGAAACGATGGTTTCAAGATACAAGGGATGATACCAATCATCTGCATCCAAAAAGCAGACTAACTCGCCTTTTGCACATTCAATCCCTGTATTTCTAGCAGAAGACACTCCAGCATTAAGCTGTTGTATCAGATGAATTCGTTGATCCTGAATGGCACTTACTCGGTAGGCGCCATTATCCGTAGACCCATCATCGACTACAATAACTTCAAAATCCTGATAGTGTTGCCTGAGTATTGATTGGAGAGCATCTTCGATAAACGCTTCCTTGTTGTATAACGGAATAATAATTGAACAAAGCATCAGATACTTCGCCTAGAATAAAAAATCGTGGTGACAGGGGGGGTTACAGGTCGATGACCGTAATGGGTTGCCATTACCATAATGATAAATAAATTTGTTATACCCTCAGGGCCGAAACTATCCATCATTATGGATGGCTCACTAAAAGATCGAAGAAAAATCATCAAAAATAGAGCGGCAGAAAGCCCTTTAGTCAATCTTGCCGTGTGCACTACAGCACTAAGTAGTAACAGGATATAGCTCATAAACCCTACAACGCCAATAATGCCTGCACTTGATAAGCTCTGATAAAATTGACTATGTGCGCTAACAGCATAAGATAAGCCTATCCTCGCCCGATACTGTTCGTCCCAGATAGTTAAGCCATATCCAAACAGTGGCGTTCTGCGCCATTCTTGAAGAGCAATTTTCCAGATCTGATCTCTCCCTGTAAAACTCAGTATCTCGCTTCCTTGCTTAGTTGAAAAAAAGCTGACCATTTTATCGCTAACAGAGGTAAACATAGTTATGTAGCCTAAAATTCCTGTTAAGAGTATCGCAACAATTAACAGAGCAGCTAAAAATTGAGGCCGTCTAGCATCAAATAGAAATCGCTTAAAAAAAGTACCATAGCGGAAATAACTCAAAATAATGATGCAAACGACCATAACGATCCAGCATGTTTTTGACTGAGTAAGCAATAGACTCAAGATTCCGATTGTCCAGCCCAAAAAGTTAAGCCCAGCAGAGCAAAAGGGGTTATGCCATAAGCAAAATAGAAACATGCTTATAATAAGGGCAAAGGCATTTGCGTGACTAGATAAGCCATAATATCGTATGCTTAATCTCGGAATGATCCCATGGTTATAATTCATATCGAACATCATTTCAGGATGGAATATGGATATCACAGCACTCAACATAATAAAGACAAATAAGGTATTACGGGCACTGTCAATGATAGATTTTCCTTCTTGTTCATAAAGTAGCGCTGCACCAGTTGAAGCGATAATGACATACAAGCACTCATGAGAAAATTTAGGATGAGCACCCAAAAACCCAGGGCTGGCTACGTTAGTTAGGAAAAATAACCAAATAGCGACAAGCAGCAAAACAGGTATATCAGATTTAGGTCCAGAACATAGAAATCTCGCTGCAATCCGCTCACATGCGCTAAATAAGATAAAAAGCGAGTTGGCGCGACCAAGCCAAATAGTCAACGGATGTTTAGTGAGCACTTCTACTACTTCCATTCCGTCGAGACCGATCTGTTGATTTAAAACCCTACCTGAAAGCATCGTTTCAAGCCCTAATACAAGAAATGTTGAATAAAAAATATAAGGCATTAAACCTTGCTCTCGTCCTCTCCCCCAATGTAATACCAACCCAACAAATAGCACACCGCCTATTGTTACCGGAATAGTAGCCAACCCTAAGAAGAGTGTAGAAAATATTTCGTTCACTTTTCAAGATTACCCTTCGCTAGGGTAAAAAGTGACTCGCTAAAACGTTCTAGCACTTGCAGCAGAGCTCGCTCTGACAAAGGTGGATAAACAATTGTGGGTGCGATCAAAATGCCACAGCTAATAAACATGCCAACTAATAGCGCATATCTAGGTGTTATAGTGGAGTGTAAACGACGCTCTAAAAAGCCTAAAAGTGACGGACTAAAGCGACCGAGCATTTTAATGACCTCGCTGCCCAAAAGACGTGGGTAAATAAGTGACGTTGCTATCAATACCCCGCATCCCATCGGTACGCCAGCCAATAATGCATAAAAATGCGCTGCCCCCGCCATTTGGCTAAAGTCAAAACCTAACAGAGTGATTATGGGAGTCATCGCAATCCCCGTTATACGACCTATTTCGCAACCGGCAAGGGTTCCTGCTGAGGCTAGCGTAGCCATAGCAATTCCACGTATGGCAAAACCCACTAAATCTTTAAGAGCAATTTTTAGCAGATGGCAGGCCGCTGAAGTAATCACAATAGCTCTTGCAAGTAAGGTGCCGGCGGCTATTAGGGTCACCATAACAACGCCTTGACTGGCAAAATTGAAGTATGCTAATCCGGCAGCGACTAAAATTGGCAATTGCAATAAGCTCTCCCAATGCTTACGTCCAGTGTTCCAAAGTATCGGTGTAGACATGCCCCAGGTGATATATGCTGGCATGGATAATGCCAAAATGGCTAAAACCATCCCTGAAGAAAGCCAAGCTGAACCATATAAAAGCCCCACCAAATCCTGAGCTAGAATAGCAAGCATGATGAACATCGGTAAGATAAGTATCCATATTGATGCCAGTACAGAAAGATAAGCGCTGCGCAAACGGTCGCTATCCGATTGGATACGTGCGCCAGCCGCTAAAAAAGCAGGCTGTAGTGCTCCGATTAACAACGAATTTGGAGTGTTGGCAAGGTTATAGCCAACTGAATAGAGCCCAACAGACTGGACATTAAGGAAACGGCCTAGGAGCGTGCGATCTAAATTATTAAGCAGCCAATTACAGATATTAGTAACGAATACGGTAGAACCAACGCCAACTAAAGTCGAAGCCCCTTGATGCCAGAATAATGGTTTGATAGGGTGTGGACAACGAATGAAACTGAATATTAAAGCGCAAAACGCTTGCATAAGCCATGCAGTCACAAGAGACCAAACGCCTGCGCCGTTATAAGCCAAAGGAACACCAATAACGATATAGCCGATTATGTAACTGCTAATTTCTATGAGGTTAATCGACTTGAAGTCCAACTTGCGCCTAAGTAGATTACTAGCTGGCGCATTGGCGGCACTAATGATACAGGCTAAACTCAACCATTCAACGATAGACTCTAATCGGACATCATTAAAAAAAGCGGCAATGGTCGAGGCTAGCAAGTAGAGTGTTAGCGCTGCGATGAGGCCGGAAACTAACTGCCAGGTAAATACGAAACGAACATCTTCCTCGTTTAAGTCTTGTGCTTGAACTAAACCCCACGCTAAGCCAAAGTTAGCTAACATATTGCTGAAACCTAAAACGGTCAAGCCTAAAGCGAATAATCCATAGTTGGCTGACCCTAACAAACGAGCCAAGACGATTTGCGCAGCTAATTGCAGGCCATAACGGGCTATATTACCGAAGGCACTCCACTTAACGGCATTGATACTTTGCTTAGTCAGACTACTGCGAGACGACATATGATGACCTCGACGATTATTGTGTTATCTATTTTCATGTATCAAAAGACCATTTTTAAATGAGTGCCCACTGAAAGTGTTTCGTAACACATGGTTAAATTGTTAGAATTTCTTTGTTCATAGCTTAATACGGGCTCGATGCTAATACTGGGCAATGGGTGATAACTCAAATTAAGGTCGATATGACTAATATTATCGATTTGTTGAAAAGAACCTTGGATGTTGCTGTTAGTTCCTCCAAGATATTGTATTTGCGTGTAAGACAAGGGTATATTCAAGCTAATTTTAGAGCTGTATTTCCATGTCAATAGAAACTCTATACCTTGGTTTAGTGTAAAATTAGCGGCCTGTCCTGAAGATTGAAAAATATCGCGTATTGCAGATAGTTCCAATAATGTTTTGTCGCTGGCTTTATAGCGCAGATTAAGATGCCCAATATTGCCGAAAAAATTGCCATCGCTAAGATGTACATAATATTGTTGTGTACGACCCAAATAGCCATCGATTTGGGTTTTGCTAGTTGCACGCCAATCCCAGGTTAACTGAAAGCTATATCGTGTATAAGCATTATCGGTACTAATGATATTAGGATATGAACGGCTTGGATATTGGCCATCTGTTCCGAGAAACCGTAATCCCGTCCCGCCGCCTTTCGGGCTTAGATATTCTAGGTTAAGTTCGCCATTATCTTCAATATTGTTACTAATTCGTCGACTGATAGCATCATACTTACTTTCGTTCCTAAATAGGTCAAACCTTATCTTGCCGTTAGGGTGAAACAAGTAGCCAGCGCTAACAAGAAAATGTTGATTATTAATCTGATTGGGTGTCAGCGTATTAATATAAGTATAGCTACCTAATTTTTCATCATTGCTATAACTGACTTCACCGTCCCAAAAGCTGCCCTTTTTCCAATCCCATTTAGCCTTGGTTTTCCAACCCGTATAATTCAAGCTGGAGAAGTTTTGAAAAAAATTCTGATTAACATCCGCGTTGATGATGATGCGTTGTTTACTGAGTGACCAGTCTAAATCAAATCCTGTCGAAGCCTGTTTTATGAATTCGCTTTTGTCTGTTTTACCTATAAGCGAGAACGAATCTGTTTTATTTGATATCCGTAAAAAGTTACTGTCATATAGCATGCTCGTAGCAACGTAGGGCTTGATAGTGGCCTTTGTAAAGGACGGCACGAAGCTATCATCTATAGAATCCAAGGCATAACTTTTACTAGGCATAGCACATCCGATAGATAATAGGAGACAAGAGAATAAGCATCTGCATTGTTTTGTTGTAAGGAACATTAGTTGAGTCATCGCACTATTGTCTAGCAACGACCACGGTTAGTTAAGGTGCTGTTATAGCAAGGGTTGTTCATAGTCATGATCACCACTGCCTATATTTAAAAATCAGTTAATACCGCACCTAGGCATTGGCCACCGGTACTCTGTAAGGATTCTTTTAATAGCTGTAAATTATTTAGATGAGTTTTGTGTCGCCGCACGACTAAGAGAGAGGCGTGACACAAAGAGGCAATAATTTGCGCATCCATACCTTGTTCTGCTGATGGCGTGTCTATCAGAATGACGTCAAATTGTTTTTGTAATTGTAGTAGACAGCTTTTTAAGCCCCTGCTGATTAAGTCAACGGAATTGGGTGTAAGGCTACCGGCTAGCAAAACTGATAAATTCGGTAAGGACGAAATTCGATTTATAACGGTTAAATCAGCACGCCCAGCTAACACATCTGAGAGACCGTAACCGCCTTGTAGCTGGAATAGGATTTGCTGTTGTGGTTGGCGCAGATTCGCATCGATTAATAGGGTACGTTTGCCGATCTGAGAAAAAACAACCGCTAAATTAGCCGCTATTCGGCTGCATCCTTCATCATGATTAAGACTGACCAGTCCTAAGGTAGTATTATGGACATCGGTAAACCAGCGTAGCAGCAATTGCTCTCGTAGCGTTCGCAGCGCTTCCACTTGTACACAAAAAGGCTGATACGCCGCTATTAATTCTCGGCTGAAATTATCTTCATTTGCGCCTAAGAATAAAAAATCAAATTGATGCGATAATGCTTCTTGTATGTCGTCGTCACTAATCAAGCCCAGCGCCTTCGCCGCCTCACCAAAGCGTATGTCATTTTTTTTTTGCAAGGAAATAATACGCTCAGCATCGCTAGCACTTATTTTTCCCGCATTGAGTAATAAGACACCCATACAATGGGCGCTTTGTGTTTTTCTTATTTTGTTGATCATCTTGTTGTTGATTTTTTGTGCATTTATGCTCTGCCTTGATCGTTAGCGTTGCGACTAATATCATTTGAATAAAACGGCCATGATATGCGCGTTGTCTTAGAAGACTGGGTAGAAATACTGGCAAAAACAGGAAGGTTCAATACCTCTAAAATATCAATAGCAGATCGTACTCGACGATCTAGCAGCTCTACCAAAATCGCCGAACCTGCCCCTAATAGTCCTCCCAGAAAAATCGATAGAATTATGTTCAAGCGTAATTTAGGATTAGAGGCTTTTGTTGCCGGAATAGCGGGGTTAAGGATAGAGATATCAGTTTGACTCATTTCACTTTCCATGCGGGTTTCTACACCTCGCTGCATAGCAGCGTCGTAAGCGCGTTGTGCATTCTCGACCTCACGTTGAAACACCGCTATTTCATCATTCTGTTTTTTTAATTCTAGCACTTTGGCTTTTTGTTCAGCTAAGGCAGTGGCGATTATTTTGTCCAGTTGTTGGGACGAAGAAAGGTTGCTATCGATACTATTGAGTTCTATTTTAATTTCGGACTTAATTTTCTGTTGCAGGCTGTTAACTTCTGCTTTCAATTGTTGATATTGCGGATGATTTATATCAGCCCACTTCGATAATTTGACAAAATTAGCTTCTGCGGTCGCCAATTCAGATTTAAGTAATCCAATGGTCGTGCTTTTTAATACCTCTTGAAACGATTCCAGAGCACCGCCTTGTTTGATCGTAGTGGCCAGAAAATCTTTTCGAGATTGCAGTTCGTTGGTATGAGCCATACTGTTCACTAACTGTACTGACAACTCAGTCAAGTGGGAGTTTTCTAAATCGATACGATCCTTAATCGTAACAATACCGTATTTCTGTTGATAGCTAGACAGCACCAACTGTGCGCGCTCTAAACGTTCCCGCAACGAAATCATCTGTTTGTCAAACCAGTCTGCAATCAATTTTGCCGCTTGGGCACGCAATTCGATACTGGTTTGTATATAGGCAGTGGCAAAGGCATTAGCAATAGCTGCAGTTGATTCTGGGTTACCGTCCTTAAATCCAATCTGTATCACACTACTATCATGCGAAGGAGTGATGTCCAGTTTTTTTAGCAATAAATTTGCTTTCCAGTCCATGATATCGACTGGGGCATCTGATTTTGCCTTATCTTTTGCAAAATTTTTCTGGGTTTCAGGGTCGTCGGTGAGTTTTAGTTTTTCCACTACTTTGCGCGCTACATTATGGCTGCCAATTATATCGACCTGAGTTGCCAAATATCCCGTCAACAGTTGTAACGGCAAAGAGGTGCCGGTTACCGAATTAACACTGTGTTGATCAACGACTAGCGAAGTTTCCGCAGTGTATTCTTTGGGTAACATCAGTGTCGCCACAAAAACAGTGATTACTGTTATCGCTAAAACCCAGAAAATAATTTGTTTTCGAAACCATAGAATATATATAAATTGAGAGAAATTCATGCTATGCCTTTACTTTGTGTACTCAATCTTAGCAACAACTTATAGAAATATAAGCTATAAAAACAGTTGTCAGAAAGTTAAAAAATCTTAAAACCAACGTTCGCCAACATAAATTACATCGCCTTCTAAAACAACATCAGTCAACTTTGTATCAATTTCTAGCAAATTGCCGTTAGCATCTTTGCGTTTTATAACAATGCCATTTTCAGTGCCACGTAACGTCAAGCCACCACTTATAGACAAGGCTTTCATTACCGAAATGGTTGGAGTAATGCGATATTCACCAGGCTTCAGTACTTCACCATAAATGTAAAACATGTCAGCCTTAGGCACGTATACCACATCGCCTTGTTGCATTTTAAAGGGTATGACATTTTGAGCCGTTTGCAGATAATCTTGTAAATTTAATTCCTGTTTTTGTGTTCCACCATTGACAATGCGAGTGACCACTACCTTACTGCCGCCCATTTCCTGAATACCTCCAGCCATAGCAATGGAATCGATGACAGAACTAGTAGAATTCAATGGATAACGTCCTGGATTTTTGACATAGCCCAGTACTGAAATCTGTTGGCTAACATGCTCTAACACCATCACATTGACTTGTGCCTCGTGAACAAAACCGCCTTTAATTAGACGAGTAGCAAGAGCCTCTTCTAATTCTGAACTGGATTTACCACCTACCTCTATTAAGCCTATCAATGGAAAGATAATTTGGCCATCTTCTGAAACACGGACTTCAGTTTTTAAATTGTTATCCCCGTATACAGAGATGCTTAAAACATCATCTGGGCCAAGATTATAAGCTGATGCGCTTTGTTGTGTTGGCAGAAAAAATAATGCCAGCAATAAAAGATAAGGTTTGTTAAGCAATGAAGCTATTTTGCTAATAGGCATTTTTATCTTTGATCACGACACTAATCGTTTTAACAATAATATAAAGATCAAGAAATAATGACCAGTTTCGAAGATAATCCAGATCAAATTTAATTCGCTCTTGCATTTTTTCCAAGGTATCGGTTTCTCCACGAAAGCCATTGATCTGAGCCCATCCGGTAATGCCAGGTTTAACTTTGTGTCGGATCATATAGCCCTTTATCAAGCGTCGATACAGTTCGTTATGACTGACAGCGTGGGGTCTTGGGCCTACAATACTCATATTGCCTCGTAACACATTAAAAAACTGAGGAAATTCATCCATTGAGGTTTTTCGCAATAGGTTACCAATTTTAGTAACCCTAGGAGGCTGTCCTATAATCCAGCCAATAATGATAGAATAGTCACCTACGCTAAAATAATTACTAACCGATGAATATTCCTTTCAAACAATCGCCTATCGCGCTTAATGCCGCATTG
>CAIVYW010000579.1 GCA_903910205.1 uncultured Methylococcaceae bacterium
AGTGCTGAAATATGGTTGAAAGCTAATCGACCTCTGATCAAAAGCATTCGCGCAACAGTACTAAACGAAAATATAGTCTCTAAGAATTTGTTCCTAGGCGCAAATTATCGTAAACATACAATTTGTTATCAAAAAGAACTTTGAAATTGAAAATGGCTAAAGAAATGAAAATAGCAGACAAATTTATTGGGCCTAACCATCCGCCCTTCATCATCGCCGAAATGTCCGGCAACCATAACCAGTCACTGGACCGCGCACTAGAAATCGTCGAGGCCGCCGCCAAGACCGGCGCCCATGCATTAAAGATTCAAACCTATACACCCGACACCATGACGCTGGATTTGGATGAGCGCGAGTTCCACATCAGCGACCCCAACAGTCTATGGACCGGCACATCACTATACAAACTTTACGGTGAAGCCTACACACCTTGGGAATGGCATAAACCTATATTTGATAAAGCACGTGAACTAGGCATTATCCCTTTTAGTACGCCCTTTGATGATACAGCAGTTGATTTACTGGAAAGCTTGGATGTCGCTTGCTACAAAATAGCCTCATTTGAAAACACCGACCTACCCTTGATACGCCGTGTCGCCGCTACCGGCAAACCGTTGATTATTTCCACCGGAATGGCCAGCATTGCCGAATTGGATGATACCGTTCGCGCTGCTCGCGAGGCGGGTTGTAAAGACCTGATTCTGCTCAAATGCACCAGCACCTACCCGGCCACCGCAGGTAACACTAATATTCTTACCATCCCGCACATGGGTGAACTGTTTGATTGCGAAGTCGGCTTGTCTGACCACACTATGGGTATTGGCGTATCTGTTGCGAGTGTTGCCTTAGGTGCCACCGTCATCGAAAAGCACTTTACCCTTAACCGTGCCGATGGCGGAGTCGACAGTAGCTTTTCTATGGAACCTGCGGAAATGGCGCAACTGGTGGTAGAGACTGAGCGAGCTTGGCAGGCGCTGGGTAAAGTGAGTTATGGTGCAACTGAAGCTGAGAAGAAATCACTTCAATTTCGCCGTTCATTGTATGTTGTGAAAGATTTAAAAGCAGGTGATGTGCTATCGCCTGAAAATGTGAGGGCAATTCGCCCAGGCTATGGTTTACCAACAAAGTTTATGGATGTTTTTATTGGCAAGAGCGTCACCAGTGATGTGCTTCGTGGAACGCCTTTATCATGGAAACTTTTTAACTGAACAGGATGCGAATTAATTCTTTATTGGGATAGGAAAAAATAATCTATGTCACATAGGATTTAACAGTAACAACTTAGATAGATACTTAACGGGGTTAGTTAAGGATTTACTTACTGCAATCAATAATTCAAAATTTATTAAAAACTATTAATATGAATGTAACTGTAATTGGCTCGGGTTATGTAGGCTTGGTAAGTGGAACTTGTTTCGCAGAAGTTGGTAATAATGTTCTATGCCTCGATCTTGATCATGAAAAAATTCGTCTTCTAAATGAAGGTGGCTTACCCATATTCGAGCCAAATTTACTTGATATGGTCAAAAGAAATGTAGCTGCTGGCCGATTAAAGTTCACAACCGATGTTCAAGAAGCCGTCGAACATGCAATTATTCAGATTATTGCTGTTGGCACCCCACCAGATGAAGATGGTTCAGCTGATCTTCAATATGTGATTGCGGCTGCTCGTAATATTGGCAAATATATGAATGGCTACAAAATTATAGTTGATAAATCAACAGTGCCAGTTGGAACCGCTGATAAGGTGAGTATGGCTATTGCTGATGAGCATAATAAGCGAGAAATCAATATAGCCTATAGCGTTGTTTCCAATCCTGAGTTCCTTAAAGAGGGAGCTGCGATTGAAGATTTCATGCGTCCGGATCGTGTTGTGATCGGTGCAGAAGAT
>CAIVYW010000580.1 GCA_903910205.1 uncultured Methylococcaceae bacterium
CCTTGAGTGGAGCTATATATCAACCTGAAAAGGTAGCGGCGTAAGCTGTTGCTTGTTTCGGGATAGCTGTGAAACTCGTACCAATTTTAATTGTTAGCTTTCGCTTGGAGCGAGGCGGTCAATTTGAAAGCGGATTCCAAAGTGGGTAGGATAGGATGGGCAAAGCTAAAGCCGTGCCCATCGAGTTTTAATGATGTGTTGATGGCCATCCTGTCAACGCTATAGCAAACCGCTTAACTTACTCCTATATTACACCACCAACTTAGACACTGGCGCACAAAAATCGGTAATGCCGCTTGGTGTTACCGCCGCGACTCTAAATTGATGAATGACCCCAACTTTAAGACCTCTGACGGTGTGATGAGCCGCAGTCGTCGTCGTAATCGGTATCCAAGCTCTTTCATCAGTAGGTACCGGGCCTTCAACATATTCCCATTTATAAGAACCTGCTTTATCATTCGCTTTGGCGTATAAATCAACTTCACCAGAATGATCACCGTCAAACGCTGCCAACGGCGGTTTTTGATGTGTTTTGGGTTGATTGCTGGCTAGAAAACCGCTACTTAATATAATGGTTTCATCACCATCCGCTATTTTGTCTACATAATGGGCTGCATTACGAAATAATTTATCGACGGCATGCTCGTTGTCGTGCATGATCGCTATCGGTGTATGTCCACCATCTCTGGCCGCTCCTATAGAGGCTTCAAAGTTATCTAACGCGGTTGTAAGTTCAGCAGGCGTTATGTCGGAGCTTGCAAAGACTGGATTACTGATGAATTTGGCGACAATATTCCGATAAAACGGTAGTTTTTCGGCAATGGAATATTTGATAAAGCCCAATAACACTTTAGCTATTTTCATGTTGTACCTTTAATTGGATAAATGCTGCTGCCAAGTAGTTGGCGTGAACTAAACGTTAACGCTATTGGTTAATAGCTAACGGTTAGTCTTGTTTTTAGTGGCTAAGGTGACGTGTTTTTTGATAGCCGAACAGACTATAACTTAGTTTTGAGGTAAAGCAAACAAAGAATTTAAAGTAAGCCTATTTTAAGAAAAAACAAATCTTAGGGATTATGGTAGTTAAGCTATAAAGCCTATATTTATAGGTAAATAGATCGTAATTTTAACTTGAGTTATCAAGCTTTTATCTTAAGGTGTTTTATGATTGACTGCTGGCATCAGCCAGAAACCTTAAGGTACAAGATGGTTAGCTTGTCGTTGAAACAAAATAGCTAAAACTATTTAACGGATTCCTTAAGCTTTAATAAAGAAACCACCCGTCATAGTTATTTTTCCACGAGTAAAAAACAAAATTCCTTAAGGAATAGTATCGATAGCTTGAGGAATTTTGTAGATAGCTTGAGTTATCCTCAAAAATCGATATCGCCTAGTTATTTAACCTCATGACATTGAATCGATTTCATCAGGAAAAAGCAAAATACCTTAAGCTATTTTATTGGATCCATAGGGTAAAAGCCCTAATCGCTGCGATATTGATTCGATTCCAGCAGGAAAAACCAGTCATCTACAAGCAGGATGAGGTTAGCTACCATTAAATACGGAGCAGATACACTTGCAAATCACGTTAACATTGATAACAGTCTGCTTGAAAAAGCCGCTAAATTAGCTAATATCGACAATCAAAGCCATGACAACGCCGATGGTTACTCAGAGCGACTGCCGATGTCAGTCGGGGTTTGCAACCCCGACTGAAACGTTTGGATGTTTCAATAGCTTTTGAAACGTGAGTAACAGGTTTTAAGTTATATAAGAACCTTATTAGCTAGCTTTACCCGCTTCAGTCGCAGCAAGTACTTCGATCAAACGGCCAGTAGTGCATTCGTAGATATAACCATAGACAGGGATATCAGACGGTACTAAGGCATGATTTTTAATACGTAACACATCTTCTAAGACACTTTCTTGTTGATCTTTAATGGTCAGCCAGTTGATATATTTACCTTCTGCAGAGCCATGACCTTCACAGCTATCATGCCAGCCGCTGGCATCAATAGACGCTGTTTTTAGGCTGCTGCCTAATAAGTCGCTCATGATGTCATTATTAAATAATTCCATGCCACAGTTAGTATGGTGGATAACAAACCATTCTTTGGTACCTAATAATTTATAAGAAATGACCAATGAGCGGATAGCATCATCACTGGCGCGACCACCGGCATTACGAATAACGTGGGCATCACCTTCTGAAAGACCGGCATATTTTGCAGGATCTAAGCGAGCATCCATACAGGTTAAAATAGCAAAATGTCTACCTGGAGGTAGAGGTAGTTCGCCTTTGACACCGAAATCATTAACATAATCACGGTTGGCAGATAATACTTCATTTAAAATCTTGCTCATAAATACCTCTATTATTGTTGGGTTATAAAAAAAACCGCTTTATCTTGTTGTTAACTATTTGAACAAAAATGCAAGAGAGCATAATAGCTACATTGCAAAATGTGCGCTTTGAAGTTTACCCTAAAAAATGAATGAGGCAAATAGTATTTGAGCTTATATGCTACCAATTTAAGATGGGACTAAGCCTAAGAAGCTAGCAAAATAAGGCATGACAGATATTAGGCTTAACCCTTTGTCTGCGCCTAGGAGACCCCTATCTAAAAGCATAGGTATCTACACAAGTTTTATTTATCAGGAATGATAACATTGTGGTGATGGCCCGTAGGGGCGTATTGCATACGCCCTTATAAAATACACCCTATAAAAAGGGCGTATGCAATA
>CAIVYW010000581.1 GCA_903910205.1 uncultured Methylococcaceae bacterium
ATTAAAACCAAATTGATCAATAGTAAATATATAAATAATTGTTTACCTAAACACTTGCGTTATACCTAAAGTGTTGATACAATGACAGCATACACAAACAAAGAAGGTAACGAAATGAAATCACTAAATGAAATAACACTATACGATTTAATGTGTGAAAATTTAGACATCTGGTTAACTAAGAGAAAAAAGTTCGGATTCGATTTGGAAATTGATAATGAAAAGAACGAGCCTGTTATTAGAGTAAATGGCTTGCATCCTTATGCCGCTGAGAGTTTCGCTGAATTTTGCCGAAGTTATTTAGCAAGTTATGATAGATGCACGAAAGGAGAATAGAAAATGAGCAGAGAAAAATACAGTTGTTATGAATTTGAAATAGATTGCGAAAGAATACCTGTTTGGTCACAAGAAGGGAGAACAGATAAACATATCGATGGATTCACTTATAAAATATATTATTGGCATGACTATTACGGCTGCGAAGATAATATTTCATCAGATGAATGGTATTACTCCGAAGATGAAGCAAATAACGCAGCAATTGACCATATTGATTTATTAGAAAATGGGGAAGGGTAATGAAAAATATAATGGCCGATATCTTAGCATTTTTATGTATTCCAGTAACAATAGTAGCTTTTATAGCTATAGTAGAATTAATTAAATAATGAACCAACTAACCCAAGCAGAACGTCAAGAATTAGAGCAATTAAGGCTATACAAGATTGAAAACGAGTCTAAAGCAAGGGTTAAAGCATTTGCTCGCCTAGAACAGCTAATGGATTCTAGTCATGATTCTATGATTTCAGTGCGTGCGTTCAGGGTGATTTGTGATTGTTTGTTAAGTTTAAATGAGAGTATTAAAAATGAATGATTTTACAAAAGAAGAATTAGAAAGAATTCTAGACGGGGTGACTTGGTGGTTAGATAGTGACAATGCATTATATTCAGAAGCTTTAGTTAATAAACTCCAATCAATGATTGATAACTATAGAGACCAAAACTGCATTCACGAAATTGACCGTAAAGCTAAAAAATGTAAATTATGTGGTCTTCCGTCTCATTCAATTCCATGTGTAGGTGGATGGTTATGATAATAAGAATTATTCAACCTGAACACAAGTAGCCACATCGCCTTTCGGTGACTTAGAAGCAACAAAGCTAACTTTGTCACCTTCTTTCAAACATTTAAATCCTGAACCTTGTATTTCTTTGAAATGCACAAAATAATCTTTGTCCAAAGAATTAATAAATCCAAACCCTTTTTCCTGATTAAACCACTTCACCTGACCTGATTGCACTTTAAACACTCCTAAATAGTTACTTTAAATCAAATCCTATGCCCTAAATCTTCGATTCTAGACACTTTCTACCCAAACCCCTATACCTTTTCATCGGCTTGTCATTTGAAGGCTTATAGCGCTCATATAATCCGTTCGCGTAATCCGGCATGCCATTCTCTATCCAAACCCTAACCCCAGTAACCAGAGAATCAATCGGGATTAAGCCCTGTAACATATCTTCTTTATCGTCATTGCTCAAGAGCCTTGTGCTGATTAACTTAGGGTTAA
>CAIVYW010000582.1 GCA_903910205.1 uncultured Methylococcaceae bacterium
AAAATTTCGAAAGTTATTGAAGCATCCAAACGTTTCGGTCGGGGTTGCAAACCCCGACCGGCATTGTAACCACGTTACTTACGTTTCGATTGGGTTGCAAACCCCGAACGGCATTGCCATGATGCCTGAGCAAAGAAACTAAGTAATATTTATGATCAACAACATAAAAACAAACATGAACAAGGTACTGTTATGATTATCTGTATAGGTGCAGGCCCCGGTGATATAGGCTATTTAACACAACGTGGCGCACAATTAATTTCTGATGCTGATGTGGTGGCAGGTTTTGATGCTGTCATTAATGTGGTAGAAAGTTTGATTCCTGAAAGCGCAGAAACAGTATTAATGAATTATCGCGATCAAGTGGCACAATTAGAGATTGTCGCTGCGGCTCATCATGCCGGTAAACGCTGTGTAGTGGTGTTTATGGGGGATATTCATTTTAGTGGCTTTCAATATCTGGAACGTGTAGAACGCGCCTGTGGTCACCCTGTTGAAACGTTGCCGGGTATTTCTTCGGCACAGATTTTAGCTTCACGCGCGAAAGTCTGTTTTGATGAAACCACCTTTATTACTTTTCATAGGCGCGGTGACTTAAGTCCCTTTAAGCGTCATTTGGTGCATGTGTTACAAGATCAGCGTAATGCTATTGTCATTCCTTGTCCGTGGGATGCTGCACGATCTTTCATGCCTAGACATATCGCGGCTTATTTATTGGAGCAGGGCATAGCACCCGAACAGCCTACCGAAGTGTGGGAAAATTTAACGCGCGCAGAAGCTGAATGGCACGGTACGCTGGCCGAATGTGCAGAGCAAGAATTCAGCGATATGAGTATTATGTTAATTCGCACCTTACATCCTTTAGCTAGCCAGATTGAACCACAATAATGTCCGTAGAAAATAAAATCTCCGCTAACCCCTCTTTGCCAAAGAGGGGAACTGCTCAAGAAATCTTTGCTCAGCCCTCTAATTTAACTAAAGGAACTGAGCAAAACAGTTATGGCATCATTGTCGCAGGTCACGGTAGTCGTGATCCTGATGGCGTTGCAGAATTCGAGCAATTAGTGGCGTTAATCAAACAACGCGCACCACAGCATGTTGTGACTCATGGCTATCTGGAGTTTTCTAGCCCCACTTTAGATCAAGCCGTACAAAGTCAAATTGATGGAGGTGTACAGCAAGTGGTGATGGTGCCGGGTATTTTACTAGCAGCCAGTCATGCTAAAAATGATTTGCCCAGTGAATTGTTATTAGCCGCTAAAACTCACACCGATGTTGATTTTTACTTTGCTGCGCCCTTAGGTTTACATCCCTTGTTATTACAAGTGGTACGAGAGCGTATAGTCGCTGCCGAAGCCACATCAGCAAAAACAGTACGCCGTGAAGATACCTGTTTAGTCTTAGTAGGTCGTGGTACAAACGATCCTGATGCGAATGGCGAAGTCTCTAAATTTGCCCGTATGCTCGAAGAAGGCATGGGCTTTGGTACGGCTTTTGTGTGTTATTCAGGTACGGCTAAACCGCTGGTTACTGATGGTTTACGCGCCGCTGCGCAATTGGGTTATAGCCGCTTAATTGTTGTACCGTTCTTTTTGTTTGATGGGGTATTGGTTAAACGTATTTACGCCGCCGTTGATGATTTACAAGAGCGCGAGCCTGAATTAGAAATTCTTAAAGCGGGCTATTTAGGCGCACATCCCTCGGTGGCTGAGGTAATTTTAACGCGAGCACAAGAAGCACTTGAAGGCCGTGCCGCGATGAATTGTTCGCTGTGCAAATACCGAGTACAAATCGTCGGCTTTGAAGAACAAGTAGGCGAACCGCAACGCGCCCATCATCTTAATGTCCGTGGTTTATTAGAAAATACCGCTAGCTCCACCACTGTCACGCCGGAATTTACAGCTTATATTCCACATCCGATTGAAGCCGAAAGTTTTCGTATTATTGCCGCAGGACGTGATTGGTCAGGTTTTCCTGTCGCGCATTTAACCATTTTGCAACGCTTAGTACATACTAGCGGTGATTTTTACGCAGTTGATGATATTTACTTTTCTGCAGGGGCTGTTGAAACCGGTATACGCGCTTTATTACGCTGTAAACGCGTGGTGACCGATGTGACTATGGTACAAACCGGACTTAAACGCGCTTTATTAGAACAATTAGGCATAGAAACGTGGTGTGGTGTACATGATACCGAAACTGCGCTGATGTCAGAACTGCAAGGTATCACTCGTTCAGCCGCTGGTATGCGTAGAGCTTTTGAAAAGTTCGGTAATGATATTGTGTTATCGATTGGTGATGCGCCCACCGCCATTATGGAAGCGACCCGCTTGATTCGTGAGCATGGCTGGCGACCTCAGTTAGTCATCGGTTTGCCAGTAGGCTTTGTGGGGACTTGCGAAGCTAAAGACGATTTAAATCGCTGTCTGCAAGTACCACGCATTACTAATACAGGTACACGCGGGGGCTCGCCTTGGGCGGCCAGCGTAGTTAACGGTTTAATGATTGATGCGCTAAATCAACTGGCGGCTATTGATGCCGATGTATCATGAGCTTTAACCACTAAAGAATGACCATCGATATAACGGTTATCGTAGTAGTGCTTGTGGGAGCGGCTTCACTCTTAATGGTCTTAAGGAATGAGCACGAAATAATGTAGTCAAGTAGCATCCAACTCCCCCTCTTTGAAAAGGGGGGCTGGGGGATTTTTTAAATTATAGTTGCCGAAGTTATTTCGTGCTCGTTCCTAAGCTGATTAAGCCACATGATAGATAGCATAAAACCAGAAGAATACAGCTTAGCGATATTGGCTGCGAATGGTTTGCGGCGTGGACGTACTACTGGCAGTTGTGCAACAGCGGCCGTTAAAGCGGCTTTGTCTTTATTAGTGCATGATGAATGTCATCACCGTGTTTTTGTGACTTTACCTGATCAGCATTATTATTTAACGGTATCCATACAAAAAGTCTATAGAGTGGATGCGCTGTCAGTCAGGGCAGAGGTTATTAAAGATGGCGGAGATGATCCTGATAATACTCACGGTGCGACTATTTTTGCTATTGTTCGTCGTAATAACGTAGCACAGCTTCGTTTTTTTGCGGGGGAGGGGGTAGGAACTGCAACTCAACCCGGTTTAAGAGTCGCGGTAGGTGAAGCTGCGATTAATCCAGTACCGCGCTTGATGATGCAACAGGCGCTTGCCGAGGTGCTAGGCAATGATGAGCTCGGTTTTGATCTTATTATCGGTTGTGTCGATGGCGAGACTATCGCTAAAAAAACCTTTAATCCGCGCTTAGGTATCATAGGGGGTATTTCCATATTAGGAACCTCAGGTATCGTTGAGCCCTTATCATTGGCATCATGGATCGCGTCTATTGAAGTCTATGTACGAGTTGCCTTGAGGCATGAGGCGCAAAGTATTGCTTTTTTGCCGGGCAAGATAGGCCGTGTTTATGCTAAAGATAAGCTGAACTTATCTAGCCAACGCACGGTACAAATCGCTAATTTCTTGGGCGATGCCTTAGATTTTATACAGCACGCTTTGACAGAGGAACAGCGCAGCTTAGAGGTGCTATGGTTGCTAGGTCATCCGGGTAAACTCGCTAAAGTCTTGGCCGGCGATTGGGATACGCATTCGAGTAAAAGTAACATGGCTATGATTAGTGTTGCTAAGGTGGCGGCGGAATTGGGATTTGCTCCTGCCTTAGTTGAGGCGATAACCCTAGCGAATACCGTAGAGGCCACCATAGACTTGTTGCAAGATGAGGATAAGGCGCCCGCTCTGTGGTTAGAAATAGAACGGCGTATCGCCGTGTTGGCGCACAGTCGCATTCCAGCGGTCAGCCGTGTTGAAGTACGCTTATTTAATTTGAATGGTAATAGCTTAGGAGCTGCATGAATCATCTAGGAACATTTTGGGGTATAGGCGTAGGGCCAGGGCCTAGCGGTTATTTGCCTTTGGCGGCAGTTGCGGCATTACAGCAGGCCGATTTAATTTTCGCGCCTCGTGCCACCACCTCCGAAAACTCAGTGGCATTGCAATGTCTGACCGGTATTGCCTTTGAATCGGAACGCATACGAGAAATAGAATTCTTAATGGATAGCGACCGCACAGTACTCAGCGATCATTATGCTCAATTAGCCGAAACTATCGCAGTCGAATTACGTGCTGGACTAAATGTAGCCTATTTAACCATCGGCGATACGCTCACCTATTCTACCTATGGTTATATTTTGGCAGCCTTGTTAGATTTACTGCCAGAATTGCCTCAGCGCACTTTTCCGGGTATTACTAGCTACGCGGCAGCCGCCTCAGCGATGAACTGGCCCTTAGGCGAAGGCAAAGAGCGCACCTTGATTTTACCTTGCCCAGATGATGCCGCCAGTTTACGTGCTGATATCGATAGCCATGATATTATCGTGCTCATGAAAATAGGTAAACGCCTACCTTGGGTGCTGGCCTTATTACAAGAATTGGCTATTAGCGATCATTGTGCTTTTGCCCGTCGCATTGGCTTAGACGATGAACTGCTCTGCACCGATGTGGGCGGCTTAAAGGCTGATCAGGCTATGGGCTATTTATCCACCTTATTAATCCGTAAAACCCCTAGAGAGCAAAGACATACATGAAAGTTTATTTTATCGGTGCAGGCCCTGGCGCTGCGGATTTAATCACCTTACGCGGCGCGACCCTGTTAGGCCAAGTTGGCATGGTCTTGTACGCAGGATCATTAGTCTCTAAAGACATGCTAGTGCATTGCCATAAAGATGCCGAAATTATCGACACTGCCCAGCTAGATTTAGAGCAGCAACAAGCCTGTTATCAACGTGCTTTAGCAGAAAATATTGATGTTGCGCGTTTACATTCAGGTGATCCTGCTATTTATGGCGCAACGGCCGAACAAATGCGTCGCTTAGATACGTTAAAAATTCCTTATGAAATTGTCCCCGGTGTCTCGTCATTTACAGCGGCTGCCGCATGCATAAAAGCCGAATTAACCAAACCCGAAGTATCACAAACTATTATTTTAACGCGAGTGTCAGGCCGCGCCTCTGCCGTGCCCGAAAGTGAATCTATCGCTTTATTAGCCGAGCATCGCGCCACCATGTGCATCTTTTTATCGGGGCCACATTTAAAAAAGATAGTCGCCGATTTACGCTTGCATTATCCCGACCAAACTCCTGTGGCTTTGATTTATAGAGCCACTTGGCCAGAAGAGCGTAGCCATAAAAGCACTTTAGGCAGTTTGCTTGCTGAAATTAAAAGTAGCGATTGGAATTTAACGACAATGTTACTGGTAGGTGAAGCCTTAAGCGATGATGTACCCACCGAATCTAGCTTATATGCAAAAGATTACACGCATATCTTTCGGGTCGTAAAAAAGTCCGATAAAGAGCAATAGGCGATAGCCGCATTTCTATGCCGAGCTGGGGCTCAGCGTTCCCAGTGTGTATGCCCACTACCATTAAGTTAGTGGAGTTCAGTATGCAGTGGGAGTGGCTTTAGCGACGTACTCGTGGCTAAAGCCACAACAAGCGGGACGGGGTTTGCAACCCCGATTGAAAAGTTTAGATGCACCCAAACGGCGTTAGATAACCAAAAGTAGGCGTGTTTCTTCGATGATCTTTTAAAGCTAATGGCAATATCAAACGTTTGAGACGGGGTTATAAACCCCGTCTCGCGAGCTAAAAACAAACGCGGTAGTCCA
>CAIVYW010000583.1 GCA_903910205.1 uncultured Methylococcaceae bacterium
CACTGCCATTAAGTTAAGGAATAAGGTATTAATAATCATTATGTTGTGAATTTTAAAAATCCCCCTCAGTCCCCCTCTACAAAGGGGGAGGCTCTTTTTCTTACAAGTTAAGCGAAGAAGATACTAATCCCCCCCTTTGTAGAGGGGGGTTAGAGGGGATTTATCAACATAAGTATTTGCTTTATCATAATTTTTTCTTAACTTAATGGCAGTGACGTAGAGCACTCATCGTTATACATAACTTTTTCAGCGCTACCCTTGTCCAACGACCGTTGCTTTGAAACATCGTAGGGACAGTAAAATGTCGGGTTACGCTATCGCTAACCGAACCTACGGGACTTGATGCGATTATTTCATGCACATTCTTTAGCAATGCGCGGTAATGTCAGGATCAACGCACGCCATAGTCCAATAACAATCCTACGAATATCACCAAGCCAAACCAGTTATTATTAAGAAAGGCTTTAAAGCACTTTTCTTTATCTCGATGAAAGATCAATCTTTGTTGATAAGCAAAAAAACCAGCCGCGATTAGAACACTACTATAATAAAGCCAACTTAACTGCTGTAACTGCCCAACAGCCATTAATAGCATTAAAATAATCATCTGCAAGATAGCCATAATAGTTCTATCGTAATCACCGAAAAGTATGGCCGTTGATTTAATGCCTATTTTCAAATCATCTTCTTTATCAACCATAGCATACATGGTGTCATACACTAAAGCCCATAGAACCACCGCCAAATACATGACCCAAGCGACTGCTGGAATACTATTAAGTTGTGCAGAAAAAGCCATAGGTACCGCCCAACCAAAGGCAATCCCTAAATAAGCCTGAGGCAATTGTGTATAGCGCTTCATAAAAGGGTAACTGGCCGCCAGAAATGCAGCAACAAATGACAACATAACCGTATAACTATTAAGTAACCACACCAGTGCAAAGGCAGCCAAACATAGCAGCACGAAAACGATCAAGGCTTCTTTAGGTGTAACTCTACCTGCGGCAATAGGGCGCTGCTGAGTACGCGCGACATGAGGATCAAACTCTCTATCGGCATAATCGTTAATAACGCAGCCAGCAGCACGCATCAGCACAACTCCTAAACAAATAACGATTAACACCGTTATATCGGGTTTGCCTGCACTGGCAACCCATAAGGCCCATAACGCCGGCCACAATAAGATTAAAGTGCCAATAGGTCGATCAAAGCGAGCTAATAACCAATATTGCCTAGCCCGATCTTTAAGTTGTTCTTTATTCAGAGATATTGCCACTGTTATGCCTTTTATTGTATCGATGTAAGTAGCCTTAAAACACTAAACTTAGGGTTTTTAAGCGTAATGTCTTAAAAATGATATTATAGCCATTAATTTTATCGAATGTTGGCTTCCTAGACGCGAAAATCATGAAAGCAATCTGTTATCACAATCCGCGTTGCGGAAAATCACGACAAACCCTGCAATTATTACAAGATCACGATATCGACGTAGAGGTGATTGAATACCTTAAAACGCCGCCGACGGCTGAAGTATTAGATCAGCTATTAGTGATGCTGGATATGCAGCCACATGAATTGATGCGTAAAAACGAGGCACTTTATAAAGAGCTCTACTTAAGCCATTCAGAGTTAGACAGAAACACGCTTATTAAGACCATGATTGATCATCCCATACTGATAGAACGCCCTATCGTTGTTATTGGCGACAACGCCACAATAGGCCGTCCACCAGAAGCCGTACTCCTCTTGTTATTACAACTAATTTTATGATAAAAATCCTTGTTCTTTATTACTCCCGCAACGGCAGCACCGCTGAAATGGCTCATCATATTGCTAGAGGTGTAGCCTCTGTTAGTGGCGCTGAAGCGCTATTAAGAACGGTGCCAGACGTTTCTAGTGTTTGTGAAAAAACCGCTGAAAGCATTCCTGCTCAAGGCGCCATTTATGCAACGCTTGATGACTTAAAGCAGTGTCATGGTTTAGCCTTAGGTAGCCCTACCCACTTTGGTAATATGGCCGCAGCGCTTAAATATTTTATTGATAGCACCACTCAATCGTGGCTTTCAGGTGCCTTAATCGGCAAACCTGCCGGCGTCTTTACCTCTACCGGTAGTTTACATGGCGGCCAAGAAAGCACTTTATTATCAATGATGTTGCCGTTGATGCATCATGGCATGTTACTTGTAGGTTTACCTTACACAGAAATGGCCTTACGTGAAACCTCATCAGGTGGTACACCTTATGGGCCTAGCCATGCGGCAATGGAACATAACGGTTTAAGTACGCATGAAAAAACCTTATGCCGTGCGCTCGGAGCTCGTTTAGCGAGCACGGCCATTCTTTTAAATCAGGCTTAAAGCAATGTCTATCAATCCTATCTATTATTACAGACTCGCCCTGAGCGGTTATTTCGGCCTATTTGCTTTACTCATGTTATGGAACACCGTGTTAGTACCAACGCAGGGCTTACCGGTGGCCTTAATTTTAGTGGCGACTATCACACCGCTGTTATTGCCGCTACGCGGTTTTCTTAACAACAATCGTAGAAGCTGCTCATGGATGGCTTATATCAGCTTAATTTATTTCATACACGGCTCGGTTGCCACTTATGCTAACAACAGCGAGCGTTTGTATACCAGCTTAGAGACGCTACTCAGCTTAATGCTTTTTTTCGGTGCTACGCTTTACGTACACTATACAGGCAAACAAAAATGACCGTGGCAAAGCAATTGCCATTGCAGTTCGAGTTTAGAGCGAATCAAACCTTTAATGATTTTTTTCCTAGCACTCATTTAGAAGTGATTAATCACTTACAAAAAGCTAGTGCAGGTCTAGGTGAGCGACAAATTTTTCTCTGGGGACCCTCGGGTTTAGGCAAAAGTCATTTACTCCAAGCCTGCTGTCACAGAGCTGAAAGCCTAAATTTGAGTTCATTTTACTTTTCTTTTTCAGCTTTAGAGCTACCTGATCCAGATCTACTCATCGGACTAGATGAGTTTGATATGGTGTGTTTAGACAATATTGAAAATTTAGCGGGGAATGCCGCATGGGAAAGTGCTTTTTTTAACTTTTTTAATCAGCATCGCGATCAAGATCATATTCTAATACTGTCTGCTAACTGCGCACCTAATCAGATAGCAATACAGCTACCTGACCTTAAAACACGTCTTAACTGGGGATTAACCTTAAAACTACAAACCTTGTCTGATCATGAAAAAATAAATACCTTAATATTTAAAGCTGACAAAATGGGCTTTCAAATATCAACTCAGGTAGGGCACTTTCTGTTAACCCATTATGAAAGAGACCTGCCGGCCTTATGGGTGTTGCTAACAAAACTAGATCACGCGTCATTAGCGGCTAAACGCAAACTCACTATTCCTTTTTTAAAACAAATTCTCGATGAGTAAGTAAGCGCTGCCTAGTCTATAAATATAGCCGAAAACTAGCAACGCTCACTCCACAAAGTAGACAGTTTTTCTACATGGCTTTATTGATAAGTACTTTATCATCAATCACTAATTCAGAAATACCGCCTAAAGC
>CAIVYW010000584.1 GCA_903910205.1 uncultured Methylococcaceae bacterium
AGAGACTGAGTTAAAAATAGAACTTGTAAAGTCTGAATTGAAGCGTGATATTGAAACAGTCAGAAAAGAAATAGCCGAAACTAAAGCAGAATTGATACGCTGGGTGGTTGCTGTGGGCGTATTGCAAATTACAATTATTACCGCCCTATTATTGAAGTTGGCAGGAACGCTTTAAAATTAGGTTCTTACGTCAAAAAATTATTCATTAACATGCTTTTTTTATCATGGTTGGTTCGCAAAACCGCACCGTTCAGATTGTCGGGTTAGCGATAGCGTAACCCGACATTTTGATTATTCATAGTCAATCTCATCACGGCCGTACGGCGGTTTAATTTATATAGAATATCGCGTAGGGTGGATTCGCGCTAGCAATCCACCACATACGGAGCGATAAACTAACCCTCATTTCGATGCTTTCTCGTGAGGTTTTTTTTGTTCGAATGTTTTCGATATTGCGTGTATGCGGCGGTTTGCTATCGCGACCTGTTAGAGCACGTAGTGAAACGACCTTACGACTTACGGACTTAATTATTTGTTACCAATAACACAATGTCTTGCAAAAAAAACCAACTAGGTTAATATCTGCGCATGGAAAAACGAACCCCGCATTGCAAGCTATCCGATATCAAATATTTGGTACAGACTGAAAAAGTGCGAACAACTTACTCTGCAGAACAGGGAGCGGCACAAATGGGGCTCAGCGTAACCGACATGCTGTCTGTCATACTATCTCTTACGTCAGCGGATTTCTATAAGAGCATGACCACTCATGCCGATCATAAAGTATGGCAAGACGTATACCGTCCAAGCACGTCTGCTGGCGACGTGTATCTTAAACTGACCGTCATAGATGATGTCTTAATCGTATCCTTTAAGGAGCTATGAATATGAAATGCCCTGTATGCGGTGCTGCGGAATTAATCAATGACACCCGAGACCTGCCTTATACCTATAAAGGAGTAACCACTCTCATTGAGGCTGTTACTGGCGACTTTTGTCCGGCTTGCAATGAAGTTGTTCTAGAATTGACTGAATCGATTCGAAGCAACGATTTGATGCTGCAATTTAATAAACAAGTTAACGCCGCATACGTTGACCCGAGCTTTATTACCAACGTACGCAAAAAACTCCACTTAGATCAGAGAGAAGCTGCCGAAATTTTCGGTGGCGGCATCAACGCCTTTTCGCGTTACGAGAGCGGCAAAACCAAACCTCCACTGGCCTTAGTGAAGTTGCTTAAGGTACTGAATCATCACCCTGAGTTACTTAACGAAATAAGAACCATTTAAATCAATGGGGCTTTGCCTGCCATTGATCAACTTTCAGCCAAAGCGCTATTTTCCTTACACAAGTCCAGCATATAAGGCCGTACGGCGGTTTAATCTATATGAAATATCGCGTAGGGTGGATTCGCGCTAGCAATCCACCACATACGGAGTGATAAACTAACCCTCATTTCGATGCTTCCTCGTGAGGTTTTTTTGTTCGAATATTTTCGATATTGCGTGTATGCGGCGGTTTGCTATCGCAAAACCACCCTACGACTTACGGACTTCTGTCCCTGTTATTTCATTATTTTAAATTAAATTTCACCAGTGCCGTCGCAACGGTCACATTGCCCACCATCAGCATAATCGTAACCGCTGCCATCACAATCAGGACATTTGGTTTGTGGATTTTGAAATGGGATGAATTTTTGACGCTTCATGATTCGATAAAACATAAACACCTCTATTTTTGAATTCGGGAAGTATTAGGATGGCTTTTTTACCAACTTTGCTATTTCATCTTTAAGTTTATTTCCAATAGACTGCCCACGTTTGTAACTTGCTTCGTGACCATTGGGCAAATGGGCACCAAAATCTTTATCAAGTAATGAACTTGACACACCTTTCTTGAACGACAAACCATGTCCTTCGGAAATTTCATCAATTTCAAATTGAATAGTTTCCATAACTTAGTTACGTGTGCCGCATAGGTTGTCCCAATTTCTGCCACAGCCAGGCATAGCAGTTTTTGTTTCTTGTTTAACACGTTTTGCAATACCTAATTTTGGCTTGCTTGGTACTTCTGTTTTCATAAAAATTTCTCGAATTAAAGGATTAAAAAATAAAGGCAAAAACGCCTTCTTGTTTCCGATACTAACTTGAAGGTTGTAATCGAAAATGCGGGTAAGTAGGTTTTGCACGACTCTCATATTGCCTACCTAAATCAGTTGATACGCCTAATTGCGCGTAAATTTCTTGTTGGTTTAGTCCATTCATCAACATTTTTGCAGCTGTCATGCGAGCTGATGATTCACGACAGTGATTTTCTGCGGCAGCGAGTGGATTATCTGAATACAGCAACGCATCACCAGGACATAATCCATTGCACCAAGCGCAACGTTCATGCATCCCACATTCGTCAAAACTTTTTAACGTTATGCTTTGCCACGCACTGAGAAAATTGTCAGTTGATACCTTTTTGAGTGAATCGCTGTTTAATTCAGAAGTTTGTTTTTGAAGTTGGCTGTGTTGCCATGCTGGATAAAATCCTTTTTCTCGAACATTGCCAATATGCACTGGAAATGCAACACACGGTGAAATTTGACCTTCGGGGTCGATTGAAAGCGTTTTACGTCCTGCACCACAAACAGGTTTATCAAGGATTTTTTGAACGTCCTTTTTGTCCCAATTATTCTGTTCATTTCCAACGAATAAGGGACTGCCTGCCGTTGCAGCTAAAGCTACCATTTCAGTAAAAGGTAATTCATGATTTAGCGGTGCTTTTTTACCATCTAATGCTGGTGATAAAAGTGAATCAATTACCACGTTGATATTTAATTTTTCGCCTAATTCGCGTGTCAATTGATAGCCGTGTACAGTGTGTTGCATCTGCACACTTTTCATAACAGCTTTGATATTGGAATTTTTGAGCATTGACAAAGCGTCAATGGATTTTTGAAATGATCCTTTTACATTAGTGATGCTATCGTGAATTTCTGGATTGCTACTATAAATGCTGATTTCAACGGCATGAAGCCAAAGTGTTTTTAATTTTTGAATAAAATCTTCAGTTAAACGCAATCCATTTGTGTATAAAACAACTGATAATCCACGACTACGCGCATAGCTAACAATTTCAAAGAAATCTTTACGCAAAGTTGCCTCACCGCCGCTAATCGTTAGGCGAAAAACCCCCGACTTCACTAAATCATCGATCAAAGCAAAAGATTCTTTGGTAGTTAATTCATCACGGTTGCGATTAGGTTTTTCATCTGAGGTATGCGCTGCACCTGGATTAAAGCAATGGACACAAATTTCATTGCAACGATAAGTGATTTCCCAATGTGCAGAAAATAGAAAACCTTGAGAATAAGCCCATTCACTTATTTCATATTCCAATTGTGCATCGGGGGTGTTCTTGTCTTGAGTGGGTGCTGATAACGGTTCAGCAGTGAGGGAATTATTTTGAAAATTGTTTGAAACTAAAAGTTCGGCTTCACTTAATTCATCTAAAAAAGAAATTAGCGATTCTTCATCGATGTTACGTGTAGCAGCGTAATTGAGAAGATTAGCAAAAGATTTGTTTTGAGAAAGGAAAAACCACAAATCAGAAGATTCATTTTCTAGTAATAAATACTCATGATTCTTCTCATTCGATATTAAAGTTTTGCTTTTATCGGTGTCATTTAAATAAGTTCGATAAGAACACCACGACGCTATGCTATGGCTGTTTGGCTGTTTGGCTGTTTGGCTGTTTGGCTGTTTGGCTGTTTGGCTGTTTGGCTGTTTGGCTGTTTGGCATTTTATTACCCCTCTATTTATTGATATAATATCATCTATAAGTCAACAGGTAAATAGCTGTGAGCCTTTATTTTACAAGGCTTTTATAAGCTCGAAAATCTGCAATAAAATATCAAAACTAACACTAAGGCGGATTTGCCGTTAGGCAATTAAATCGTAAGTCTGTAAGTTATAGGATGGTTTCGCGACAGCAATCCGCCGCACACAAGTAATATCGAAAACAATCGAACAAATAACCTCACAAGGTACAATCTAAGTTAGGGCCATAGCATGTGCTGAACAAAGTGAAGCGCATCGTTCCTAGATGATGCGCCTCCTAACGTTGGCACATCCTATGCTCTACATGACCCAACCTCAATCAACAATCAAATTAACCGGCTCTGTCCATACGCCTGCACCCGCAGTACCGATACCGCGTACTCGCACCCAATAAGCTTGCCCGGGTGTCAGGCCTTCTAACAGAATATGGGTGGCGGTTAATGAGGACATGGCATGACGCCAGTTGGCTTCGATCGCAGGATCGTGTTCGGTGATTTGCACTTCATAACTGCCGGCACCTAGCAGTTTGGCAATGTGAATATCAAAGCTGCCGCTTTTTGCGCCATGGGCAACCCGAAAATCATTGGGTGCAGCTAAGATGTCGGCGCTACCACCGCGCACTACGTCTTTGCGTAGCTCATAGCCGGTCGTGGCGAGTATATGAGTATCGCCTTGTGCTACCATTTCCAGATAAGGAATTAAGCCTTTTAATAGGTCGGTTAACGCTAACCTAGCGCTATTGCGCAGGGCTATTTTAAGGCTGTCATGATTAATAGCGGCATGATAGTTGTCCAGATAAGCGTTATAGGCAGCGATTAATTGCGCTAAGGTGGCAACTTGCACGGCCCAAGGTTCTGGATAATTAGGATTGGCAGTTAAATTAGTCACGATGGTGCCGGCCTTGGCTAGAAAATCGGATTCATTCAGGCGATCGAAGGTGGTAATAAGTTTGGCTTGCATAGTAATGCTCCCTTAAGTTAAGTTGGTAGACCAAAAAAAAGCTGGGCAATGCCCACTTTAGTTAACGCTTGTTTATCATGCTTTGTCCCCAAAACCCCATTCTTTAGGTCAAGATAATTCACGCATAGTGCTTTTGAATTAGCTCACTACGGAGGGGGTAAAACCAAGCATTGAACTTAACTATATTGTTTTTAAAAAAGAAATACTATTCGTATAAGTACCTATAAAACACTACTATTTAAAATAAGCAGCCTAAGCCGTAAGACTGTTTTTTGCCAGCGTTAGTAAATGCCTGAGTAGGCATAGGCTTAGGCTTCGATTAAGGCGGATTGCTGTCACCACAAGGCTTATGGGTTAAATGATCTTGCTCCATTGCCATTAATTTTATGTTGGAGGGGACGGCTATTAGGGTAGCAAAATGCGAATCAGGCAGGGATAGTTCGGAACAAAGCCTACAAGATTCCGATTTATTTAGCCAGAAATCGCCGCAAAAAACGTTTTGACGGCACAACTTTTACTCTTGCTGCCCCTGTTGATGGCCCTGATTGCCTATCATGAGCTTTCGAGTTGCTGATTTTTCTTTTTTGATGCGAAATCAATAGCAAGGAAGTGCGATTTCGTCTGTCTTGAAGCGCAATCATTCAGGCAGGAATCGGAACTTAGCCTGCAAGATTCCGATTTGTTTAGCCAAAAATCGCCGAAAAAAATGTTTTGACGGCAAAACTTTTGCTCTCGCTGCCCCTGTTGATGGTCTTGATTGCCCATCACGAGCTTTAGATTTGCTGATTTTTTTCTTTTGTAGTGCAATCAGGCGCGAGGGATTGCCCTTCAAGAGCGAGGCATTTGCATACTTGAGGCGACAAATGCCATTCGAGAACCATCGATTGCGAGATTATCGCCGTGAAATTCCGGTTTTTTTGCTAGGTTTTCGGTTTTTTGGCTGATTTTATGCAGAGATATAGCCCTTTATAGTGCAGGTTATTGGGGGCTACCAACGTAACATGGGACAAAGCACTTACGTCGGGTTACGCTGTCGCTAACCCGACCTACACCCTATTGCCTTTTAAAACAGCTAAAGCTGTTTTACTCCAAGCAACTAACTACTTAACTGTGGACAGTGATTCCTTAACCCTTAACAGCGATTAAACACGCAAAATTAAACCATTGAAAATAAGTGCTCCAGCGAGTAAAGCCGGCGCGTGCCAATATTTGATAGTTTTCATCTAAGCGATAAGGAATCAAGACATTTTCTAAGGCTTCTCTTTTGCGCTGATTTTCAAGATCAGTGTAGCCACTTTGGGACTTTTTAAATTGTAGATAATGATCAATGTACAAGCGGTTAAGCAGCGGGTCATTATCCAAGGTTTTTTCAGATAATAACAACACGCCGCCCGGCCTTAACGCATCAAAAATTATTTTCAATACCGATTCTCTATCAATAGGCCGCACAAACTGCAAGGTCCAATTAACGATAACGACATCACAAGCGGGCAATTGCGGCAAACGATTGATATCAGCAGCGATCAATGATACTCGACCTGTTGCTATCTGCTCGGACAATTTCTCATGCGCCTTAGCCAACATAGACTCGGCATTATCATAACCTATAAAGCGAGTACTCTTAGGGCACAGTGGATGCTGACTAAGGACATCTATAGTCGTTCCGGTGGAACAACCTAAATCACAAACAACGCCGCCCTGTTCAGGTAAGAAATTCATTACTAAATCAGATTGTATGCGTTGGATCTCATTATAAAAAGGTACGCTACGCGAGACCATATCATCGAAAACCTTAGCGACTCGTTCGTCAAAAGTAAAATCTTCCACACGATCCATCTGTTGAAATACTTTATCTTGTTCTTTCATGTTATGTTTTAGTCACTGAACTTGGTTTTTTTCAAGCTATGTACGGCAATCAATTGTACATAGCGAGTACCATTAACTATGAGCTATACACTCATTATTCTTTTTCTTTATTAATGCCAACGCGAGCTTTCACTAAATAATGCGGCCTAGCCTTTACTTCCTCATAAATCTTAGCAATGTATTCACCAATAATTCCTAGACTGATCATAATAAAACTGCCAATCAATAACAGACAAATAATGATGGTTGCAAAACCTGATACCGCTTGACCTTGAATTAATGACCATAGCGCCTCGCTGGCCACAAAAAAACCGAGTATTAATGTTGTAATACCTAAGAATGTCACGATACGTAACGGTAATGAAGTAAATGACGTCAGTGCCGTAATAGCCAATTCTAAAAGCTGCCAAAAGGACCATTTACTTTCATCACCTTGACGACTAGCCACATCAAAATAGATATAAGCTTCTGAAAAACCCAGCCAACTGGTCAGGCCACGAAAGAAGCGTTCTCGCTCAGGTAACTGATGAACAATGATATCGACAATCTCTCTATCCAATAATTTAAAATCGGAGGAGTTTTTTACATTGATGCCGCCTAAGCCAGAGATCATTTGATTAATACAATAGGCTGCCGCTCTTTTTGCCGCTGAATCTTCTTCTCGACTACGCTTAACGGCATGAACGATTTGAGCGCCCATACGCCATTTATCGACCATTTCAGGAATAAAACTGGGCGGATGCTGCAAATCGGCATCAATAATAATAACGGCTTCACCTTTAGCATGGGCTAATCCTGCCAACATAGCCGCTTCCTTGCCAAAGTTTCGACTTAAGGACACGCCTTTAATTCTAGGCTCTGCCTCGGAGAGTAGGCATATTTGTTGAAAAGTTTGATCATGACTGCCGTCATCTACGACAATAATTTCCCATGCGCTTTCACAAGTATTTAAAATGTCTGCGATATGGGTTATAGCTACGCTAATACCCTGATTTTCGTTATAAGCAGGAATAACGGCACTGATGATAGGCTTGTTTTCTGAGGTCATTAAGGTCATCGCTCTCGTTAATCTATAGTGGATAGGGGCTCAAACGGATACCAATCTTTTCATATAAGTCATGGACTTTAGGGCTTTGTAATAACGCTAACTCACCCTCCCAATCATGATAAGCCAGTAGTTTAGCATCTGAAATTTCAGAAGGATCAAAGCGGCCAGGATGGCACATTAACTCATAGCTTTGCCCGGGCTTTAATTTTGAAAAAATCGTGGTTAAATAATCGTAATCTAGCTTGCCACTGCGACTTAAACCTAAAAATAACGGTCTTTTTACTTTAAGATGACCTTGATTAATAAGCTGCATGGTTTGCATCAAGCTATTACGAATGAGTGCTGACACACCAAAAGGCGCAAGCCATTCGGCTTGCGTCAAGCGCACATGATCAATACCGTAATCCTTCGCAAGCTCTAACACTAAAGGAAATAATACCGGTAGCATATGGATATGTTCATGAGAATTTAAAAAACGCAATTTCTGGGATTGACAAGCTTCAATCTGCGCACGCCATTCTGTTCTAACATCCGTTAAACTAACTTTCCCTGTTATCAACAAGCCACTCATGACATAAGCATTAGGAAACTGGCCATTCCAATGCCCCAGTTTTTCGGTCATAAGCTCAGTTAAAGGCTGTCTACAGGTTAAATTCAAATGGATGCCCACATCTAATGGTTCAATGCCATTGAGCCATTGCAACTGTGTCGCTAAATCGGGACTGTTCGCTAAAATGCCCGTAGCAGTTAACGCTCCCGATTTTGCCGCCTCTAGGATTCCTTTACTGACACACGGGTAATAGCCATAGTCATCGGCATTAATAATCAGATTTATAGTCGCTTTAGCCATTATTTTGTCTGTGCTTGATACAAGGTAAATAACAAATAGTGCTTAACAGGACTAAGGCGCTGCTGTAGTGCTTGGGGTAGCGTATTCATCTGCTCATCTTTAATCACGTAAAAATCATGATGAGTGCTCGTCAAGCTAGCTTGCAATTCAGTAATGCCAGTCACCAACACGACCTGTCCTTGCTTATAAAACTGTGCCGAATAAGGTCTTTCATTAAGATAAATCAAACGCTCATCGGTCAAGGCCAAGCGATCATAGGCTTGTACTAAGGGCTTTTGTGATCTAAAGAAATCGGCATCAGGATAATGATACGCGGCCACCAAACCAAAAAAGCCCAAGGGCACACATAAAGCTAAAGCGGTTTTATACTTAGAACGCAAAGGGAACCAATCAGCCAGCAACAAAGCAAACCCTGGCAATCCAGGCAAAGGATAAGTCCAGATAATATTAGCTGAAAAGGTAAAGAACATCAGTGGCGCTATCATCCATAGCAAGCAATATAAACGCCAGCCATCACCAGACCTTAATAACTCCAAAGGCTTTTTTTGCATGAGGGCGGTAATGACGGCTTTCAAAAATAGCAAAGACCAAGGAAATGCAGCTCCCAGCCAATATAACCAAATCTTTCCTCGCGGCTGGGCATGACCATTACCATATAAATCGCCTTGCCAACCACTTTCAGTGAATCGCTTCCAATGTTCGCCTACTAAAAAGTATTCTAAAAACCCCGGTGTTTTGTGCTCAGCTATCAAAAACCAAGGTACACTAATCACTAACATCAATAACGTACCTTTGATCCAAGGTACTCTTTGCCAAACACGTTTCCATTCACCGGTCATGACGGTCCAAAGACCCAAACTAATCCCTGAAAGTACAATCGATATAGGCCCTTTAGCCAGCAAGCCAACACTTAAGCCTATAAAAAATAAATAACCCCAGTAAGCTTTACCATCATCACGCAACGCCAACCAAAACGAAGCAATAGCCAAAGCGATGCCAAAACTCATACAGACATCCATCGCGACCGTGCCGGCCATTACAAAAAATGACACTGTACTAGCAAGCATGATAACCGCAACTTTGGCATATTCCACACCGCGCTGAACTTTAGCCAGATGATAAATAATCCAAAGCACCCCGATACTTAATAAGAATGAGGGCAGTCGTGCTGAAAAATCGTTAATACCCCCCATCCATAAACTAGAAGCGGTTAACCAAACGGTCATAGGGGGTTTGCCCCAAAAAGGCACGCTATAATCAATCAATGGTGTAACCCAGTTTTTGGTTTCCAACATTTTACGGCCCATTTCCGCATAGCGAGATTCGGAAGGATCATACAAAGGATAAAGCCCCAACGAGAGCGCTCTTACTAGCAATAAAGTCGCAAACAAACCAACGCCACTAAGCAGCTTCTTTAGCACTGATTGAGGTTTATCATCAAGCGTATTTCCCGAAATATCCATTTGAAACGTCCACAAACTATTGGCAAAAAAATTCCAGATCAACACCACGCCAGTGGTTACAATCTGCGCATAAAAATAATATAAATGTTGCGTCAACATAGCCATCATCGCTAAATTTAAGGCAAAACCTAAACTAGCAATAAGAGCAAACTTAGGAAAAGTCTGGCGATGTGACTGTTGACTATTAAACGTTAGCTTATAATTTAAAACATAATTAACGACTAAGCCGGCTAAAGCGCCCCAACCTGAAGCGACTACCGGATTAAAACTATAAAACTCAACTAAACCATATAATATGGAATAATGCGCCAGCGTTCCTGCGACGCCAACAATAGCAAAACTCATAAATTTGAGAAACACAGTAACCTACGGTCAATTATATAAAAAAGATGACTCATCTTTGTCTGCAAGACATTTTGAGCCTAGATCATTCTAAGTAATTATTGTGACGCTTAAAATAAACACAACAATTCATTACCTTACACGGCTTTTTAGTTTACTAGCTCTGCCATACTAATTGGCATGATTTTAGCACAATTAATCACCCTTTAAAAAACTTGACCGAAACTGCTTGCCCATGCAGCAAAAAATAAAATACGCTTGGCTGTTGCCTTGTTAAAGGTTTTTGCAGTAACCTCACTGCTTATAGCTCAATAATAAAAACTAATCGCAATAGAGCTGTAGCGCCATTACTGCCATACTGCTAAACAACACAAACATTTCGCCTTTATCTATTAATAAATCACGGACAATCAATCAAATGATGCAAAAAAGAACTGCTCACCAAATAGCCGATGTACTCATTGAGGCGCTACCCTATATACAACGATTTAAAAGTAAAACTATCATCGTTAAATTTGGCGGCAATGCCATGGTTGATGAAGCACTCAAAAACAGTTTTGCTCGCGACATTGTATTAATGAAATTAGTTGGGCTTAACCCAATTATTGTGCATGGTGGTGGCCCTCAAATCGGTGAATTATTAACCAAATTAGGTAAAACGACAGGGTTCGTTGATGGCATGAGAATTACCGACAGTGAAACAATGGATGTCGTTGAAATGGTACTAGGAGGATTAGTCAATAAGGATATTGTTAACTTAATTAATCAAAATGGCGGCAAAGCCGTAGGTTTAACAGGAAAAGATGGTGATTTCATTCGTGCCAGAAAGATTCAGCAACGACCGTCATCACTAGAAACTCATGCTTCAGAAATTATTGATTTAGGCCATGTGGGCGAAGTGAGCAGCATAGATCCAGACATTCTTGACATGTTGGGACGTAGTGATTTTATACCGGTCATTGCCCCTATCGGAGTTGGCGAAGACGGCAGGTCTTATAATATCAATGCCGATTTAGTTGCCGGTAAGCTTGCCGAAGTCTTAAAAGCTGAAAAGCTGATCTTATTAACCAATACCGCTGGCATACTTGATAAGCAAGAAAATCTACTCACCGGTTTATCCATCCAAGATATAGATGATTTAATTGCTGATGGCACTATATCAGGAGGAATGATTCCTAAGACTCGCTGCGCCACGGATGCGCTTAAAGCGGGCGTCAATAGCGTACATATTATCGATGGTCGTGTAGAACATGCCGTATTGCTAGAACTATTTACCGATCAAGGCGTTGGAACCTTACTATTAAGAGCTAAGCGCGATAAAGCATCATTTTGGAATCCGCTTTCAAATTGACCGCCTCGCTCCAAGCGAAAGCTAACAATTAAAATTGGTACGAGTTTCACAGCTATCCCGAAACAAGCAACAGCTTACGCCGCTACCTTTTCAGGTTGATATATAGCTCCACTCAAGG
>CAIVYW010000585.1 GCA_903910205.1 uncultured Methylococcaceae bacterium
CTCCAGTTCTCCGATGCCGGTCGGGGTTTATAACCCCGACCGAAACGTTTGAATGCTTCAATAACTTTGGAAATCTTAAAGGTCTGGTGAGACGGGGTTTATAACCCCGTCTCAAACGTTTGATATTGCCATTATACATGCGGGGCGGGGTTGCAAACCCCATCCTGCTTGGAGTGGCGACCTAGATTCCTATTGCGACCCCTTTTATAGCACTCCATTCGCCATGCGCGACACTTTTATCCCACCAGCGCAAACGATACTCCCTGGCTTCATGACTATTACCGGCAGTTAACGGGCTGTTGTCAATATAAGGCTTAATGGTGCTGACAGCCAAAAATTTCCAGGCACCGCCAGCAACACGACTTTCTATCCAGATACCATCATGACCATGTTTTTTAAAATCTATGCGTACTTGGCTACCTGCTTGGCCCTGTTCTACCGTTACGGTAAACTCAGGAATAAGATGCTCTACCGAAGAGGGTGAGCCAATAATGCCCATATCTTGGCCAATAATGTCGGTGTAATTAACACTGGCCTTAATGCGAGCAATTTGCCCAAATAAGCGTTTTTGAATGCCCGGTGTCGTTGCCGGTGGCGCATCAGGAAATACAGTCGGTTGTGGATGTGGCACAGTGTCAGTGCCGATACCGCTTACCATTAGTTGCTTATGGCTAGTCGCACTGATAGCATCTCGTCGTGTAGCAGGATGCCAGCTTTGAAGCATCCAAATCAAATAATTGATGTCTTTCAAGGTGGATGCGACCTCATCAGCACTAAGGCCACAAGTAGGCGCATTAACAGGCAGCTTTAAAGCATAATGGCTAAGCCAAACTAGCTGTGTATCTTCAGACGTAGGAAAAAAACTATTGTTAGCCATAATATTAAGGTATCTCCAATCGCATTAAATAAGCTATAAAAATGCTGAGCAAATAACAGGGCGGCTTTAATCTTTTAGAGCAACCTGTACGCTGAGCTTGATGGCAGTAGATATTAAGCTTTAGTCGTCAAATATCTAGCCCATAAATTACGCTTCTTGGCTCTTGTCTGTCAATAAAAAATTAAAAATAAAAGCGCAGCTTATCTGTATAGCATCCCTAATAAAGCAGGGAGTTAATGGTTTTTTGTTAGCGGCTATGTGTCTATGAGTATTGCGTGTTTCAAAAAAAGAAACTTACTCTACGTACTATTACTTATAAGCAAGGAGGTGGAGATAGCTCAGACGTGCGGTTATGGCTCATTCCTAAGCGCGGCTTCACTTTATCTTAAGTTAAGCAAAAACAGTTGCTGTGGCGTGTTGAGTTTAAGCGCTTGCATTTTAAAACAGCTTCTTATCGTTCCCACGCTCCGGCGTCACTGGCCACAGTTAAGTAATCTGTGCCTGGAGTAAAACAGCTTCAGCTGTTTTAAAACGCAATAGCTGAAGCTATTGCACTCCAAGTTTTTACCGATGCTGGTCGGGGTTTATAACCCCGACCGAAACGTTCGAATGCTTCAATAACTTTCGAAACCTTAAATGTTAAGAACGGGGTTGCAAACCCCGTCTCGCTTGAGTTAAGTAATCTGTGCCTGGAGTAAAACAGCTTCAGCTGTTTTAAA
>CAIVYW010000586.1 GCA_903910205.1 uncultured Methylococcaceae bacterium
TATCAGTACTGATTTGAGTTATAAAATGATCAACCCAAACCAATAAATCATTATCAGTCGTTGGTACAAAATCAGACATAGTAAATTCCTTAATTGAGTTAATAAACGTGTATAAAAAAAACTGCCGGTGACTACGCTGTGCTATTCAACGTTAGCTAGACCGTCTACTAGGGTTTAGCATTCGTTATTTGATATTTAGAACTCGTCTCTTAAGCTTTTGGAACCGTTTTAGTCGACTTTAAAACCGTCTACGACTCTTTAGCGTAGCCTAATGCTTGTCCAAAAACAGTGCCTGACCGTTCAGCGAACTATAAATCTCGTAGAAAAAACCACCATGACCGTGGAATAAATTAAAAAATAGGCTCGTAGTTCCTCAATTAACCGTCCTAGAAGTTCCATTAGCCGTCATGAACGATCAAAAAGTCGGCATGAGTCTTCCAGTAAATGACCTGATTTTTCTTGGCAATGAATAGAAAGCTTTTATAAAACGGCTGTATGGCCCATAAAACCTGATAACCTAGCCATTAACAAACAGCAAACGATGACCAAAACCCTTGCCAAGTTAAACAACAACCAGCCTATTTCGCTAACTAACAAGTTAGGGTTCAGAGTGTATTATCCCTGCACTAGGTCTGTCTATTCGTAGTATTACTGACAAAGTCAATTAATAAGGATTTGTTTGAAGTGGTATTTTCGTGTTTATGCTTCTTTTTGGTGGGTGCTGGGTAAGTGTTTTAACGTCTCTCAATTCAGTATTCAATGATATTGAGCGGTCAATAAACCGCATCTCACGCTTTGATTCAACCTTTGAAGTGTCGGGCATGTAAAGTATATGACCGACACTTGGCTTAACTGGCTCTGCTTAATTTTTTTTAAATTATTGTTCGTTATGGTGTAAGCAAGCAGTATCAACTAACTTTCTTAATGCCAGAGCATGCCGTTCACAGAAACGAATAGCTGTTTTATGACCTGCCAAATCTAAATATATGGATAAGTCACCATCGCCACCTTCATTATTCAACTTCAAATTACTAATTTGTTCAGTTATTTCAGTTGTTGAATGCTTGGTTGCAAGTTTCCATTGAGCAAAATGCTTTGCACAAAGGCAAAGCGCATTTCCTGGTTCATCTAGCCAGCGTTTAAATTGGCGCTCTACGATATAGGCTGCTGTAAAATACGGATAGCCATCTTTTTTGGGCCATGTTTCATCGCATATTTGACAACTACCTTGATACCACTCAAACAGTGAAGTCCGAACAGTTTCATTCGGTGGCTCTAATAAACTACGTTCAGTCTCTTTTCGCCGCGCTTCAGCTGAGGGTTCTTTTTTAATACTTTCTGAATATGCTTCAGCCAGTTTCTCGGCGCGTCGGCTAGAGTTAGACAGTATTCCATCGTCACGAGAATTGATTTGACTGATCACATCTTCATTCAATTCGGTAGATCCATTTTGTGTAAATGCAGCTTCCAATGAAGCAATGTAATTAAATAAGGTTGTGTCTGAAATTACAGGGACTTTCTCTTCAATTCCAATAGGATTGGAATTTTGAATAGCTTTAGACTCTGGTGTATGTGCCTTGTTTTTTGTCGCATGGGCCGTTGCTAATATGACGTCTATGACTGGTGGTGGGTTTTTAGTTATGTCTTTGAAATTCTCAGTTGTTTCCGTTTCTTTTTGATCACCACAAAAAATAGCTCCGGATTCAACACAAGCATCATGATTTTCAATATACTCTATCGCTGGTGTTATCATCGTTGCACTGCTTTCTTCTAACAGATCTTTATCAAAAAGCGGTGACGATTTTTTTTCATTAAACAAATCATTTATTTCACGAGGAACATTCCAACTATTATCCTTTATTCTTTCTATATTGTTAGCTCCTAAAACTACTTCAATCCAGACTGCCAAATCTTTGTAACTTTTTGTAAGATATTTTGCCAAAACCTGAGCTAAGTTGCTTTTTTTAATCTCGCTATTATAGTAAAGAACGTGTGTGTGGCGATCCCAAAATGCTGGATATAAGCCATTTTGGTGATCATAAATATAACCATCATCGGTTTGAAGGCAAAATTCAATCTCGATATCTGTTATTACTGAAGACTCTTTTAAGAGCAACAAATGTTTAAACATATCTTTTCTCAATAATTCTTCATACTCAGCTGGCTTTTTTTCCCTGAGCCAACAGGCAATCATTTTTATCGCTGATTCTGTTACATAGCAATTAGTTTTGAGAATATTAGGAATAACATTTTCTACAAGCTGTTCATTTACTGATTCAGATAATAGAGGAATGTTGAATGTGCCAAAAAAACTCTTCCAATCACTGAATGAACCCTGTTCTGGACGCCATGCAAAATCGACACACTCCGAATCTTTAAACATTATCTGAAAGAATTTATCATCAGATACGAAAAGTTCAGTGGCATCACAAAAGGTATCAGCTTGAGAGTAAAGCTTGGCCTGATCAAAAAAATAATCATCCCACCATTCAGGTCTGTCATCTTCCAACTGAAGTGCTACAGGTTTAATTTCATGATAAATAAGCCCTAACAATTCACGTTGCTTTTTAATATTAGCAAGCGGGGCTTCCTGAATTTTTAGCCAGAATTTAGCATAACATTCTGTATCAATTCGCTCTTTTACTCCAAGGCGATTAATAAAGAATTTCTTCATATCTGGGTATTGTTTTTGAAGATAACTAAACTCATCCTCTAATATATCTGTAGCATCTTCCCAGATACATTCGTCACTCTTAAGCCATTTTTTTCCTTTTTGACCTCCACTTACATAAATTAGCGACTCATTCGAAAAAATTGAATTAATATTATGATTATCACGTTCTGTCCTAACAAACAATTCATCATATACTCGCTCTATCATCTCTTGATTTGGATTATCTGAACCAGAATGATCTCGAAGCAGTCCTATAAGATCATTAACTGTAACTTCTGATCTGACGCCAAGTAGTTGACAAATATCGTCTTGAAGATTTCCTTCAAAATAAGGAACCGTATCACCTAAAACCTCTTTGATACTATTCTTTGACGAAAAAATATCTTTGATACCATGCTTTGACAAAAAAGCTTGTGAAGGCTTGACGTAACCTTTTGTAGTCGGAAACCATTCTAATTGACGAAGTTGATGCAATATACAACTGATACTATATACAGTACCTCTCCCTCTATTTTCATAGGTTCCTTTTGCATTTAAACCTAAAACATATAAATTCTGATTACTTAACAATAGCCGAGTATTTGAATTTTGAACAGATAACTCATAGAGATAGGAAAGTAATGAGCAAGATAATAGTTTTATGGCCTTCTTTTCTTGTGGGAAATTTATCAAAATAGAAGGCAGACTATAACTAGTTAGCGTTGTATCTCCTATCCTTGAACTAGCAGCATTAGCTTTACTTTTTTCTAAAATTTGAGCTTCGTTAATTAAATATGGAATGGCAAATAAATTACTGTACCAATCATATTTTATGCTTGCGAATGGCGGATAATTCTTGGCGCCTATAGATGTAAACCACTCTTTCGACATTACCATATATATATTATTTACAGCAACAAAATGAGTTCGATCTTCAGTTTCAGACCATATGTTCTGCCAGCCACTCTCTTGATCATACAGCTCTGGTACAACCAGATTTAGTTTACATGCATCCTCAGCTAATACTATTCTTCCATCGGCTAAAACTATAGGCAAAGCGCCCCATCCAGAATACTCATCTACATTATTATTCAACCATTGCGTAGCTTCTAATAATTGCGCGCTATCCAATTGAATAAATACTTCTTTTAATTTAGAAAAAATATCAACACAGAAGTTTTCTTTAGAGAAATCATAAATATTGAGTGAAGTCTGCATCCATTCTTTTAATTCATCATGATCTTTCTGTGAACTTAGTAACGCTTCAAAGTCACGATCAAGCTCAGTAATAGGTACTAACTTTAATAGCCATTCAGGAGCATCTTGAATCGCTGCTTTATCATTTACATCAAGTTTAAAATATATCGGTTGTTCATCGTGACAACTAAGGATATAGGACTTCTTACCTTTAACTGGCAATATATTTATTTTTTTAAGATGAATTTTACTGAATTTTTGTGTTTTTAAATATCGAAATAGTTTAAAAAACCATGTCAACTCATGTTCTTTTAACCATTGAGTGTCGTCAAGACCAAAAAGAATATCTTGTAAGGTAAATATTTTGACCCCGATAACTTTTAAACCAACCGAAAACATCTCCATTTCAGGACATATTATTTGGACATTTTTAATAAAGTGAACTGGCAGGGTCTCTGTTTCAGTGTAA
>CAIVYW010000587.1 GCA_903910205.1 uncultured Methylococcaceae bacterium
ATACAATTAACCACATAATGGGTAACGTGACCTTGCTCGTCTGTTACGCCAATAACATCAACTAACTCTAAATAAAGCTCACCATTTTTTCGCTTATTCCAGACCTCCCCTGACCACGTGCCAGTGGCTAAAAGAGTCCCTCCAATAACCTTATAAAATTCTGTATCATGATGTTCTGAATTCATGATACTGGCTTTTTTACCCACTAGCTCAGCCATGCTATAGCCGGTGGTCTCTGAAAAGGCGAGATTGATATTAAGAAAATAACCTTGAGGATCAGTAATGTACATACTTTGCGCAGACTCAAAAGCCACCGATGCCACCTGCATGTTTTTTTCCACGAGTTTGCGTGCCGTATTATCGGTACCTATCAGCAAATAACCAATAATGGTACGTTCTGCATCGTGTAAGGCCGTGACTGAAACCTGAGCAGGTAGCCGAGAACCATCTTTACAAAGATAGGTTAGTTCATAAATATCTTCTATACCCAGTGCCGCTTTATAGACTAAGGCTTCAAAGCCTGAATAAATGCTTTTGCCAAATTCCAAACTTAGGCTTTCAGCCCGTGCTTTCAATTCCGCTCTATCAGATAGATCGGCCGGGGTCATAACATTCAACACCTCGGACGCTGAGAAACCTAGCATGGTTTCTGCACCGACATTAAAAATCTGAATCACCCCATTAACATCGGTGGCGATACTGGAGAAATTACGGCTGTTAAAAATAGCAGCTTGTAAGTCAGAGGTTTCTATTAAATCTATTACAGGGCTTTTAGGCATATCAGTTTATTTGATAATTGTTGGTCAGCCTAAGCCTAAGCCTAAGCCTAAGCCAATTGATTATTTTGTCATTATAGCACAAATAATCGATAAAAACACTCTTAAATGATAACTTTAATAAAAGCACTTCGCTACGTTAAAATGCTAATGACCTAACTAAGGCTACCTATTTAAAACGGGACAGATAAATAAAGCTGGCCTATTGATTCCGGGAGTGCTGAGCCCCAGCTCGGCGTAGTCAGTCATCGGCTTGGCTATCCCGTGCCAAGCTGGGGCTCGGCGTTCCCAGAAAGTTATCTGTCCCGGCTTAAGTTGGTAGCCCTAACTAATAAGCCTCTGCCCTTGCCTGTCTCATGATGTGTTTGAGATCTTTAACGGTTTGCGCTAATCCTGAAAATAAGGCTTGAGCAATGATGGCATGACCAATATTAAGCTCGACAATTTCGGGTATGGCACAGATAGCCGCGACATTATAAAAGTGTAAACCATGACCGGCATTAACCTGCAAACCAGCACTATGAGCATAAAGGGCGGCCGCTTTCAGGCGCTCTAATTCATCACGCTGTTGTAATGGGTTTTTAGCATCCGCGTAACAACCGGTATGCAATTCAACAACTGATGCCCCCACGTCGACGGCGGCATCAATCTGCGCCAGTTCGGGGTCTATAAACAACGATACTTCAATACCGGTATTATTTAAGGTATCACAAGCCCATTGCATACGCTTTAGATTACCTGCGACATCCAAGCCCCCTTCGGTGGTTAGTTCTTCGCGTTTTTCAGGTACCAAGCAACAGGCATAAGGTTGGATTTTTAGGGCAATGGCCACCATTTCATCGGTTACGCCCATTTCCATGTTCAAACGGGTATGAATTAATTCTTTTAATAAAATAATATCTCTATCTTGAATATGCCGTCTGTCTTCCCGTAAATGTGCAGTAATGCCATCGGCACCAGCCTGCTCTGCGACCAAAGCAGCTTGTATGGGCTCTGGATATAAGGTGCCTCTGGCTTGTCTTAAGGTGGCAACGTGATCGATATTGACGCCCAATAAAATATGCGTTTTTTCCATGTTTATAAATAATTAATAATGTTATGAATAACGGCTCGGCTTTTTAAGGGCTTACCTTGCAAATACACGTCAATAACCGTGCGCATCAATATTTTGGCGTCTATCAACACCTGTGGATGAGAGAAGTCTCGTCGTTTGATGGCGAGTAAAGTCTTACCAGTAAATCGCCCCTCTACAGCGGCTATCGGACCTTGCTCTGCTGTAAAGTGATAGTGGCTTAAAGGCTGTAGTGGCTGCTCTGTATTAAAGTCATATTCTAATTGCAGCCCCAAACCTACCGCATCCATTAGATCAAGCTCAAAAGTACGTAGGGCTTGTTCAATGTTTAACCCCGTCATCAATAGCGCCAAACAATCATGGTAATGACTAAAGACCTCAGGATGAGGATCGTAGGGATGTAAAAAGTAGCCTACTAACTCGTTGATATAAAAACCGCAATATAAGGCCATACCCGGCAAAGGCTTAAAAGCCTGCCTTAACTCAACGTTAGTTAGGGTTTTTAACTCGGTCTTACCCAGATAAGAGAGCGTTAAAGGAATAAAAGGCTGTAATAAGCCGGCTGTTTTAGATTTGGTTTTTCTAACGCCTTTAGCCAGCAATGACACTCTACCGTAGTCTCGCGTCAATACATCGAGTATCAAGCTGGTTTCTTTGTAATGACGCTGACTTACTATATAAGCCGGCTGTAAATGAACGACATTAGCCGTCATTAAATCCTAAGCTTTGCAGAGCACGCTCACTATCTGACCAGCCTTTTTTAACTTTAACCCACAGTTGTAAATAGACTTTTTTAGCAATGAGCTTTTCTATATCGTATCTTGCATCGGTACCGACTTTTTTGAGCATTTCACCTTGCGTACCAATGACGATATTTTTCTGGGTTAAGCGCTCTACCCAGATAATGGCATAGATTTTAGTAATCCCCGGCAGCTCTTCGTAACGCTCAATTTCTACGGTTAAGGCATAAGGCAGTTCATCGCCTAAGCGTCTAGTGAGCTTTTCTCTGACTATTTCAGCCGCTAAAAAACGCTCTGGCCTATCGGTGACTTGATCTTCTGGATAAATTAAATCGCTTTCGGGTAATAGCGACATAATTAAAGTTTCTAGCTGATCCAGATTGGTTCTTTTTAAAGCCGAAATAGGAATTAAATGTTCAAAAGGGAAACGATGCTGGGCTTCGGCAAAAAAGGCTAAAATAGCATCTTTATCTTTAACTTTATCAACTTTATTAACCGCCAATATAACCGGCAAACCGGCTTGTTCTAGCTTTTTAAAGATGACTTCGTCGTATTCATGCCAAGACAAACCATCAATTAACCAAACAATGACATCTACGCCTAGCAAGGTGGTTTCTGCGGTTCGGTTTAAATAGCGGTTTAAGGCGCGTTTTTCACTATTATGCATACCTGGCGTATCCATATAGATGGCTTGTCCCGCTTCAGTGGTATTAATACCCAGAATACGATGCCTAGTGGTTTGCGGTTTACGAGACGTAATGCTGATTTTTTGTTTCAGCAAATGATTCATCAGCGTTGACTTACCGACATTAGGACGCCCTATCAGCGCTATAAAACCACAATTCATGTATTTTCCTTATTTAATAGTTGAAGCATAAGTTCTGCCGCTGATTGCTCAGCGCGTTTTCTGGAGATGCCGGTTCCTACGCACTCATCTTTAACTAAAGAAATGCTACATCTCACCTTAAACATTTGTTCATGGGCTAAACCTGACATCGTTATTAACGTATAGTCTGGCAAGCTCAGTTTTTTGGATTGCATTAATTCTTGCAATTGCGTTTTTGGATCTTTTTGCCAATTTGCTAAGGACAAGCTGGCTAGTTGTTCTGCAAATAATTGTTCTATCCATTGCTGACACAGGGCGATGCCTTGATCTTTAAATAAGGCCCCCATAATGGCTTCCATAGCATCTGATAAAATTGAATCGCGGCGAAAGCCACCACTTTTTAATTCACCTGAGCCCAGCAATAAATAATCACCTATTTGATGTTTTCTGGCTAATTCAGCTAAAGATCGCTGATTAACTAAGCTGGCTCGTAGTCGGCTTAAAACACCTTCGGGCGCTTCTGGAAATAACTCAAATAATTTTTGAGCGATGACAAATCCTAAAATAGAATCGCCTAGAAATTCTAAGCGTTCATTATTATTGGAGCTTGCGCTACGATGCGTTAATGCCATCGTGAATATAGTAGGATCATTAAAGCTTAATCCCAATTTTTTACATAACTCTGTGGGCTTTTTTATCACTCTACCCTTACCTCAATCTCATCATTAAATTCCATTAACACACTCATATTACCGAAAATTTTCTTGACCACTTCATAGTTAATAAACACTTTAAAAACATTTCCTTGTTTATTAAGGGTAATGTCATCTTGAGCAATATCATCTATATTATTAATATTAATGCGTTTAGTTAAGCTACTTTTAATGTCTGACTCTGTTTTTTTCTCATTAGCCGTTTCTTGTTTAAGTTGCTCTAGCATGGCCACTACTTTGTTATGATTAAGGTAAACAGGCACAATTTTAGCTGTTAAGGAAATGACAATAAACAACAGTGTTAGGGTAAAAACTAAAGGGATAAACGCTAATCCTTGTTGATTTTTAAACGACAAACTCATTGAAATCTCCAAAATTTACATTAATAGCTATTAGTTAACTCGCCCTCCCCCCTATAAAATGTACTGAACGAGAGTGAAGCGCATCTTAATCTATACAGGTAATCATCTTCGCACGTCCGCACTGCAAGGAGAATAACTTGTGTAGTTCTAAATACTGGGATTAGTACCTCATCCCAGCAATATATCATTTCCACGCTCGATGCTCATCGTTATACCGAGCCGGTCGGGGTTTATAACCCCGACCGAAACGTTTGAATGCTTCAATAACTTTCGAAATCTTAAACGTTAAGAACGAGGTTGCAAACCCCGTCCCGCTTGGGTTCTAAATACTGGGATTCGTACCTCATCCCAGCAATATATCCTTCCCACCGATGCCGGTCGGGGTTTATAACCCCG
>CAIVYW010000588.1 GCA_903910205.1 uncultured Methylococcaceae bacterium
AACGGCTGATGGTACTGAAAAAACCTTAATCGCCAGTGCCAGGCGTTTATCGCGATTGTTGGGCAGTGACTTTTATGTAGAAGAACTACCGCGCTGGAAAGCCTTTGCAGAAAATATTCGAGAACAACAACTGCAAAAAATTTTACAGGCTTGTCTGTGTCGACTGCAAGCCGGTGAACTAGAAAAACAGCAACCCTTAATAGGTGCAGGCGTAGGCCGCTTTTTAGTGAAAGAACTGGCCCAGCGTTTAGATCGACCTTATGTGGATTTCACTGATTTACTCCCTAATGCCCCTATACAAACGGGACTGAGTGCAGCGGATTGTGCGCCCGCTGTTGCCGTAGCCTGTTTGCTTAACGTGCCGGATAAGAATTGAATGACTAAGCCTATAACGCCGAAACCCCCTAAGAGTAAAGAAACCAAGGCCAGTACTACGCCTAAGGTGCGACAGGTAAAGAAACCTGTTCAAAAGAAACCAGAACCTAAACCTGCAATTAAGTGGTCTTATCGACTGTTATTGATCACGATTGAATTACTAGGTTTAGCCATGACGGCCGTTTTTGCCATTATGATGTTGCTAGGCTATTCAGCCAGTTTATTTACAGGAACTAGTTTTTTTTCCAGTTTATTGCCTTTTGCTATAGGTGTATTAGCTTTAATAGTGGCCATGGCCGGCTTGTTGATAGGTTGGTATAAAAGTAGAAAGTGGCTGCATCGCAAACACTTACTATGGCCAGCGATAATATCCTTTTGCTTGGCTTTAGGGATAGGTGGGTATTCTATGCAAGAAAAATTTTCACCTGTGCATGGGCACTTTCGTACTTTAGTCGGCGGTAAGCAAGAGGCTGGGAGAGTCACTATTGCTCATCAGGTTTATGCGGCTTATAGACGTTATGATGCCGTGCAATTACAAACCATGGTGCAGCGTGGCCAAGACTATAATGCTGTCATTAATGAAGCGGCTACTGAGTTTGCGCTAGATCCTGCTTTATTGCAGGGTGTTGCTGCGACTGAATCCTCCTTTTTGCCTCGAAACAGTACCGATGGCGGGCATGGCTTATTTCAAATCACCCAAGTACCTAAAGCTGTGATCGAGCAAGCGGGTAAACGCTTAGCTGAGCATCAAATGTCTTTACACAACCATCGCCATAATGCCTTTCTAGCAGCAGCCACCCTTAAATATTATTTAGCAGAAATGAAGGGTGATTTGTTTCTGGGTTTATTGGCTTATAACATAGGCCCAGCTAATGGTGGTTTACGCTTCATTATGCAACAGTATGACGCCACCGATTTCGTGACTATTCAACCCTATCTACAAAGCTTGCCCCGCGATTATCCTATACGCGTTTTATCCTATGCGCTGGCATTTAGAGTCTGGCAAAAAGAAGGTAAATTACTGCCTTACGAAGAAGGCAGCAATGCGCTGCATATACAACATATTGGTATACCTGGCTTGCAAGAGGATTATTTAGGCTAGATGATTGAAATGTTGGGTTAACGATAGAGTCCTGTAGGTCGGGTTAGCGATAGCGTAACCCGACAAGGTGCTAAAGACGCGTCGATATTACATAGGCTAATGTCGGGTTACGCTGGGCTAACCCGACATTATGTTGATGGTTATTCATGGCCTATGCCTTCTAAATTGATAATGTTACTACCCCAGTCGGGCTGGCAAATACCCGCTTCGACATAATGACGAAAACTGGAATACGGCCAAGCCATTGGTGATGTGGTCAAACCATGTTTAACCGGATTGTAATGGATGTACTCGACATGACGAGCAAAATCGACTTCATCGCGTAACTGGTGTTCCCAATAACGATGCTGCCACAACGATTGCTCTTGCTTAGCTTTGTGAGCAAGATTCGGTGCTGGGCGCAACATAGGATCACAATGTTTACTAAACCAGGTTTTAATCAAGCGCCAGCGTGTAGGGAAATCAGCATCATTTGGTGGTAACGTCCAAATGCAATGTAAATGCTCGGGCATAACCACTATCGCATCTATTTCGAATGGTCTCGTTTTACGTACATGACGAAAGGCATCACGTAAAACCTCAACCGCTTCTGGGTTTGCGAAGATGGGCTTTCTTTCCTGTGTAACCACGGTAAAAAAGAAGCTGCCGCCAGGGCTAAATGCGCGTCGATATTGCATAGGCTAATGTCGGGTTACGCTGCGCTAACCCGACCT